>JADJPW010000003.1:600000-773490 GCA_016713035.1 Verrucomicrobiaceae bacterium | reverse complement strand
CTGGCGGTGGCGCAGACGGAGTAGCTGCCGGGCGCCGTATTTCATCCTTCATATCCTGTCTTTCTTCACCAGCGGTGGACCAGGGATTGTAGTTTTCATTGTCCCAGACCGTCCGAATTGGCCTTTTCGGAGCTCTTACTCGTCTTTTCGATTTGGGCGTAGTATTTCGGGATAGGCCTCTTTGTCCTTCTTCTTCTCCAGCAAGTAGGCCAGATAGACGCAGATCGCATAGAGGACAACAGCGGGCCGCTCATCAGCATCAGCGTGAAGACATCCGGCGTCGGTGTGATGATCGTCGCAAAGAGCGTGATGCCCACCAGCGCATGCCGCCAGGTGTTTTTCATGATCTTGAAGTTCAGATGTCCAGCTTCACCAGCGCCATGACGAGACCGGTAGCTCAAAGGCGATCCCGAAGACCAAAACAAAGCGTGGTGGGAAGGTGTGTAGTTCACTGATCTCCCACATCTGCTTCGCCCCGACGGATTCCGCGAATTGATCCGAAAGAGCAGCGCCTTTGGTAGCACGACCCAGGGCAAAGCGCCCTACTGAGGAAAAAAGCCTCAAAGCTGAGTTGGTATCAGCCGGCTAGAGCAGTTTTTTTCATGCAGCTTCAGTCCAGGGAGGCGATGAACTGAAGCAGAAAGACGAGTAGCAGCGGAAAGGAAAGGATCACCGCCGTGATGAGCGAAACATTGATCGCCATCATAAAAGGGCCGCCTGCAACACCGATATTCACCAGATAGGACCGCGCAGCCTCCATGTCTGCACACAGCCCAGCAAGCACCAGGGGATAGAGAGATGACCTTGAACAGATCCCGGTAGAAAACAAAGGTGCCGATGGTGATCACCAGCGTCGTGACCATGCGCACGATCATCGTGCGCAGGTCTTCCAGATGCTCTAAGGAAGGGCTTTTCTTGATCAGTTTCGCCACTGAGGTTCAGCGCGACCTTGTCACGAACGGAGAATACTTTTGAGGATGCCTTGCCACATGGGGGGATTTTTCGGGGCGGAGAGCTAGCCGTGTTTCGCTTCAGCAAACCAAGCGCCATCCGCGCGAAAAGCGCCAGTGACAGGGCGTTGGTGATCTCGTTTTCCGCGATCATCCGACGCGGCTCTCCTGCACCGACGAAACGCACGGAGCCGATGTGCTCGCTGCCCTCCGGTCCCGGCTGGCTCCTTGACGCACCCGGGTCCCGCGTGGAGAAGGTAAACGCACTCATCGGTGAATCCTTGCGAAGGAAAAAACCAGCCCATCGGCGTCATCCGCCCTGTCGCGGCATCCAGCGCCAGTCCGGCCTCCTCACGCAGCTCATTGTGTGCGGTGGAGAGGATGTTATCACGCGTCACCACCTGCGCATCGAGTGCCCGGCGGGAATTCCCACATCGTCTGCTGCACCGGCAGCCGCTCCTGCCGGATGAGCACGAAGCGCCCATCCGCTAGGCGTAAGAACGGCCACCGCCGCCTTGCGACCGGCTACCATCCAGGTCTGCGGCTTGTCCTGCCTGCCGGGTGTGAGGTAGCGATTCTGCGCCACATGCAGATGGGGATTGTCAAAAACAAGCGTGCTCTCCACCAGGCTCCAACCGGGCTCTGTGCCAGGTGTGTAAGTTCGATTTCAGGGGGGCTCCATGGCTGCTTCCATACTGTCTCCAGAAAACACCAGTTTCCTCGTGCATACTGAAATCTCACTCGCTAACCTCGCGTCCTCATTTCTCCCTACCACCCACTCCATGAGCAAATCCGCACCCAAACTCCATAACGCGATGTGGCCCGGCCTCGTCGGCAAAGGCGACGGCGAAGGCCAAGAACCCGCCATCGGTCTCGAGCGCATGCTCGATCTCACCGCCGCAGCGAATGTGAACGGCCAGAAGTTCGAGGGCATCGACTACTTCTTTTCTCCCACACACCGATCCGAATGCCAGCGATGATGAAATCAAGCGCATCGCCGATCTCATCGCCTCCAAGGGCTTCTCCGTGGGCTCCCTCGTCGCCCCTGTGTGGCCAGGCACCGTCGGTGACTCCGCCATGGGTGACGATGCGCAGCAGGAGAAATTCCTCCAGCGCTGTCAAATGGCCTGCCGCATCGCCAAAACTCTTCAACACCCACGGCGTGCGCAAATATGGTGTCATTCGCATCGACTCCGCTGAGTTCGGCGTGGCCAAATGGCGTGAAAACTCCAAAGCCAGCACCGCTCGCATCATTGATACCTTCAAGAAAGCTGCCGCCATCGCCAAAGACAGTGGTGAGCGCCTCGCGGCTGAAGGTGAAATCTGCTGGGCTGGCATGCACTCCTGGAAAGACATGCTCGACGTCCTCGAAGGCGTGGGGATGCCAGAGGCACTCGGCTTCCAGGCTGATCTGGCCCACACCTACCTCTACACCTGGGCTACAATGCCCTGAGCACGCTCTGGTGAAGGAAGGCTACTCCGAAGCAGAATTCTACGCTGCTTATGAAAAGATGACGGATGCCCTCCGCCCCTGGACCATCGACTTCCATGTCGCCCAGAATGACGGCACCGTGCACGGCGCAGGCAGCCATGACAAAACCGGCAAACACTGCCGCGCCGATGACCCCAATGGTAAGCTCGACATCGTCAAGTGCTCTGGCTACTGGCTCAAGGATGCCGCTGCACGCGGTATCAAAAGCATCTGCTGGGACGGCTGCATGTTCCCCAATGCCGTGCTAGAGACGCCATCCACCTGGAACACCATCCTGGGGCACCATGATGAAGGTCCGCGACGCCCACGGCTGGTAATTCGCCCCTCCATTCATCCTCCATCCTCACGCCGGAGTCGCCTCACCGCGACTCCGGCTTTTTTTGGGGCCAAAAAGGACGAGCGTAGAAAAACACTGACAGAATTTGTCGCATTCCCTACCATTCACGCCATGCTCCGCGCCGCCGTATTCCTCGCTCTCGCATTCCATGCATCTGCTCAATGGGTGACCTCCCGTATTCACGGCACGCCGGAGGCTCCACGGCCATTCTGGCAGAGCCTGCGTTCACCGCCATCTCACTCCACAATGCCTGGAGATGATCCCACTGCCTGGCGCACGGCGATTCGCGGCTGTGGAGAATGGTGGGAAGATATTCACCTATGCTGACTCGCCAGATGCAGGCTCACAGCAGCTCCTCATCGACCTCAAGGCACTGCACGCAGCGGTGAATCACGCCTATGGCATCGCCTTTCATCCGCAGTGGCGGGAAAACGGCCTCGTCTTCATCACCTACACCCTCGGAGATAAAGTGGAGGACGGCACACGGCTCTCGCGCTTCAAGCTGGCTCAGAATGATCCGCCAGTGCTCGATCCCGCATCTGAGACGGTGCTGCTCTCCTGGCTCTCTGGCGGGCACAATGGTGCCTCACTCCAGTTCGGCCCAGATGGCATGCTTTACTGCTCCACTGGCGATGCGGAGGTGCCATCGCCCCCTGATCCACGGAATACAGGCCAGGATCTCACCGACCTGCTCTCCAGCATCCTGCGCATCGATGTGGATCATGCACAGAATGGCAAAGCCTACGCCATCCCAGCGGATAATCCCTTTCTGCAAACCGCAGGTGCTCGGCCAGAGATTTACGCCTTCGGTTTTCGCAATCCATGGAAGATCAGCTTTGATGCCAAAGGCCGTCTGTGGTGTGGAGATGTCGGTTGGGAGCTATGGGAGATGATTCACCTCATCCAAAAAGGCGGTAATCACGGTTGGAGTGCCATGGAGGCCTCCCAGCCCATCAAACCCGAGCTGAAAGGCCCAGGCGAGATCATCCCACCTGTCGCTGCCCATCCGCACACGGAGGCCGCCAGCATCACTGGAGGCTACGTGTATCACGGCGCTCGCTTTCCAGAGCTGCACGGAGCCTACATCTACGGCGACTATGAGACGGGCAAAATCTGGGCACTCTGGCATGATGGCAAACAAGTCACCCGCCGTGAGGAGATCGCCGACACGCCACACCGCATTGTCACCTTTGGTCAAAGTGAGGACGGTGAGCTTTACTGGATGGATTATCAGAATGAGACACGCACCTACCGCCTCACGCGCAATCCCGCCGTCGGTCAGCCCAGCCAGTTCCCGCGTCGATTGAGCCAAACCGGCCTCTTCACCGATACCGCAGCGCAAAAGCCCGCAGAGGGAGTCTTACCATTTGAGATCGCCGAGCCCATGTGGCAGGACGGTGCCACCGCAGAGCGATTCATCGCACTCCCAGAAGGGAAGAGCATCCAGACCAAAGTCAGCGGCAAGGCGCCGAACTTCAAATACGAGGTAAAATGGCCCACAGACGCTGTTTTGGCCCGCACCGTCACCTTGAAGTCCAAACGGCTCGAAACCCAGCTCCTCCACTACGATGGCGAAACCTGGAACGGCTATTCCTACCGCTGGAACGATCAAAACACCGACGCCGGCTCGTGGCGGCCGATGGGGAGGAATTCATCGTGGAAAAACAGCCGTGGCGCATCCATGGCCGCGCGGAGTGTGCTCGCTGCCACAACAACTGGAGTGGTTTCGCCCTCGGCTTTCAGCCTGACCAGCTCAAAAGCATCGCGGGGAACAAGCCAGAGCACATCGTGGGCGCAGAATTCATGGCACGGCTGAAAAACCGGCTCCATGACAAGGACGATCTGGAATCCCAGGCCCGTGCCTGGCTGCACGCCAACTGCGCCCACTGCCATCGCCGCCACGGCGGTGGTAGCGTGCCACTCATGGTCAATGCGGATCTACCCACCGCAGAGACGATGCTGCTCGATGAAAAACCAGTGCGCGGCGATCTCGGCCTCACCGATGCCCGCGTTATCGCACCCGGAAAGCCTCACCAAAGCGTGCTCCTAGCCCGTATCGCCCGCAGCGGCAGCGGTCACATGCCCATGATCGGTGCCCGTGAGGTGGATCAGCGCAGCTTTCAGCTCCTATGGGACTGGATCGCCGCAGGTAGCGACTCGCCGCCTGCACCAGCCACGCTGCAGACGCCCAGTGACGCTCTGCTCACGCTGCGCGGTGGCGCAGGAGATGCCGCACATGCCAAGCATCCGAATCCAGAAATCGCCTGCTATTTTGAGCGCTTCGTGCCCTTTGAGCAGCGCATCAAGACTCTCGGCATGAATGTGGATACGAAAAAACTCCTCTCGGTGAAAGGCGATGCGCAGCGTGGTGCCGCCCTGTTCAGCATGACGGGTAAACTGGCCACCTGCATGGCCTGTCACATCCTCAACGGCTCTGGCCGCGATTTTGGCCCTGATCTGAGCAAGGTCGGCGCACGACTCACGCCTGAGCAAATCCTACAAAGCCTGCAAAAGCCCTCTCTAGCCATCGCAAAAGGCTATGAGACATGGATGATCACGCTGAAAGACGGCAGCGTGCAGACGGGCTTCATCGTGAACCCTGGTGAAGGCGATGTGACGCTGAAACTGCCCACGGGGCAGCCACTTATCATTCCCCGCGCTCAAATTCGCAGCCAAAAGGCCCAACCCACCTCTCTGATGCCGGAGGGGCTGCTCCAGACCATGACGGAGCAGGAGGCCGCTGATGTGCTCACCTTTTTGAGCAGCCTCAAGTAACCATTTTCACTGGGAAATCGTGCGGGGCTCGAATCGAAGCGCTTCGGCACGGGGACTCCGAAAATCGAAGGAGTGGCCTGTGGCTGCGAATCGGCTCCTGGGGCTAAATGGGCGAAAAAGTCGTTAAATCGCAGGCTGCACTGCAAACGGCGCTGAGAGCCATCAATCTTCGGATTCACCTGAATGACGGCTTCAGTGAATGGAGGGCTGGATTTGATCCGCTGGGCCTCTTTGCGAGCTTCTTCGAGGCTCAGAGACTTGTTTTTGATGCTGGAATCGAGTTTTTCCAGATCAGCGCGAGTGATCGGATGCCAGAGCTTTTTCCAGGTAGCAGGCTCGATGCGGATGGCTTGGGTATTGGTCCAGATTTTCTCCGTCTTGGTCTTTTGCTGCCAGAATCCGGTGATGAGGAGAAAGGGCTCGTCGATGTCGAACTGGCGCAGAGCATCACCAAGACCGATGGGCGTGCCGTGTTTGGCTGCCTTTGGGTTGACGGGGATGTTGCCGTGTTGGGTATTCGCAGCGGCGGGGATGTCCCACTTCTGCGTGTAGCCCTGCGGCTCATATCCGCCGAAGAATGTGTCCCGCAGCCATTTTTCAAAGAGTAGGCCATGACTCTGCACTTCACGCGATAGGGCTAGGGCAGGGAAGAGGAGCAGGAAAAGGAGAACTCGCTTCATGGCGGGGACCTGCGTGGGTATGCGGTTTGGTGGAGCATAGCGGGTGAAACATTTCAGTAGGAGAACGGTCATTTTACACAAAGAAAGCCACAAAGAGTCACAAGTTCACATTATTACAACATGAGTTAAACTGGCTGGATCATGCCTTATTCCGATCCAGAAAAACAGCGAGCCGCAAAGGCAAAGTGGTATCGCGAAAAGCTGGCTCAAGATGCCAGTTTTAAAAAGAAGGAAAGCGGCGCGTGCGAGCCTGGAAGAAAGAGAACCGCGAAGAGCTTCTGGTCTCCATGCGCGAGTTCTCGAAGAACTGGCGACTCAAACGAGCCGCTGAATGTCGTAGTTTACGCTCTCCATCTTTACCCTCGCGGATGAAATCGAAAGCCCGAAGGTGACTTGGAAATGGGGCGTCTCCTGGAATGACTTCCAGTTACCGGCCCACTCGACACCATGCTTTGCGGCGATCCGGCCAATCTCGGCGTAGAGCCTGTCAGCCTCGCCGGGACGTTTCTCGTCAAGGTAGAGGCCGTTTTTGAAAAGGCCTAGGTCGATGGCGAGGCCGTAGTTGTGCCATGAGCTGCCGGGTCTAGCCTTCGTGACGATGCGCCCATGTTTTGTCCTGCCCTGTGCATACAGAGCAGCTTGGGCCGACCATGAGCGCAGGCCGGAAATGACTTCGATGGCCACGCCTTTAGTCGCCATGACCGCTTCAGCCTTCGCGAGGAATGGCTCGAATTTAGCGAGGGCTTTCTTGTTGAGGCTGCCGAGGTTTGCGATGGTTCGTTTTGTTCTCATAAATTCAGGTGGCCCAAGCGTGGCCACCTGCGATGCGGAGCGCGAGCCAGCGAGTCCATGCACGGACGGGGTTGACTCCTTTGAGTCTTAGAAGCTCGTAGTATACATCGTCCGCTTGGCGACGAGTCACGGTAATGACCACGCCGCTAGGCATGCGGTGCCCGTGATTGACGTAGAGCCAATCGTGCACGCACGCGGCCCTTTTGGAGTCACCACGAGGACGGGAGAGCGAGTAGAGGAAAGTAGGAATCGACTCCTCAAAGACAAAGCCGACAGGCACGATTATCTCACGGTCGAGAACTGCCGAGTAAACATGCAGAGGCTCCAACAGTCGCAACTTTTGGGTCTCGTCGCCAGTCGTCACATCCTCAAATCGAGGATCGGTTAGAAACTCGGCTGGTCGTTTCATCGGTCCGACTCCTTTCCTGTGAGTTTTGCCGCCACACGCGATGGCACCTGGCCCACTTGGCTAGCGATGCCATGCAACTTACCCTTGATCTCGGAAATCTCGCGATCTTGCTGGCGATCACTCTCTTGGAGAGACACCAACTCAGACGAATGCAGCCGGAGCAGCGTCATGACCTCGCCCTTCATCTCTCCCACGCCCAACACCTGCACCGCGATGGTTCCGAGTAGGCCAAGGATGCCCATAATGAAGAGTGTGTTGCGCTGGTGTTTGTCGCTCATGATTAGCCAAGTGTCAGGGTAATGGGTGTATCCAGCTCATCGCGCCGCACCCAGCGGCCTGCGGTCTGGTCATAGAATTCAATCGCGAGGTCGCCGTCCTTGTCCTCCGTCAGAGCCCAGGTGTAGGCATGCGGATGTTCTCCAGCCGTGAAAATGAAACCGACGCCCCAGGGAATGCTGCCGCCTTCTGCGTAGGCAGCCTCTCGGCAGGCAACGACGAGCGCTAGCGCTTGATCGTCGCAGTCCGCGATTTCTTGCACCCAGGGTTTCCAGGCCTTCGCGGCCACTGTTTCAACCTCGCGACGAGTGACGCTGGCAATCTGCTTGTCGGATAAACGCAGCGCATGGCGTGGCCCTGTGAGTCCTTCAACGGCTCGATTCAGCAGCATGGCTAGCGTGGGAGCACTCACCACACGGCGGCGAGTCGGAGCCTTGCGCTTGAAGATCGAAGAAAAGAGGCTCACGCTTTACGGGCCGCCTCCACATCGGCGAGAGTAAGGGTGGGCTTGTCGGGAATGAGCCGAGCCAGAACCAAATCAAAGGCCGTTTCCGTGGCATTCAAAACAATGGCATCACCTGTCTGTGCTGCCTTAGCCAGAGAGACAGCATGCGTTTTTATTTGCTGGCGGATTTCGGCGGGGGTCATACTTGCTGAGTTTTAAGGTAAGCCACGACATCCGGCAGAGCTGCGAGTGTGGCCTGCATCGCAGCAGCAGCAGCGGGAACGTTTTGCACCACATCCCAGAACGAGCCCGAAACGGTCTCTGTCCCGGCGTGGTGAAACTCCTTGCTGGCCGCATTGCGAGGCACTTGGACGACCTGAATGCTCGCCAGTTGGTCGTTGTGTAGGTTTTGGCAAATGAACTGCGTGAAAAACCACTCGTCGAAAACTTTCGCATCGACGGCTGGCACGGTGATGGGAGGATTGATGGCAGAGGGCATGGTATTAAGGTTCGATGGCGATTTGTTGTGAAGCTCCAGAGGCAAAGCGGACCATGAGCCGGGTCTTGCCCGAGCCATTATCCTCGACGTAGAGGCGAGCACCGTTGGCTGGTGGAGCTGAAGGCGCGGTCATCTCGCAGATCTCAATCGCCGCCCCCGTTGTTGAATTCAGGCCTTTGACACCCGACACATTGGCCGCAGCTCGCTCTAGGCTGAGATCGGCTGCGTCGTAGTAATTGACCGTGCTCGACCACTGCACCCGCCGCGCAGAACCAAGGCCGAAACCAACAACACCGAAGTCGAGCGACCACGTGTTAGACGTGCTTCGCAAGGATGGACACTCGACCACATTCGCGCCTCCAACCTTCCCCACGCTAAACACTTTAGTCGCTCCGGCAGCTCCAGCGTAGATGCCAAAAAACTCCGAGGCGATAGCAGAGCTTGTATCAGTCACAGCGACCTCAAAAGCTCGACATGAGACGCCAGGCGCATTCCAGGTTTGAGTAAGCCGCATGCCCTGTGTTGACAGCGTCCCCGCTGCAATGGCAAGCGGCCCCGTCATCATCCCGCCCGCCTTGTCTAATTTCGCCGCCAGCGCCGCCGCGAGTGCGGCATTGTCGCTCGGACTGCCGGGCAGGGTGGCGAATGAACCGCCTCCTTCTCCAAAGCTGGCAAACTTCGACGAGATCACAGTTCTACCTCCACGCTTTTTAGAGTTACCTGAGTGGTGGAATCGTCCGCCCTTTTGACGAGTAGTTGATCGGCGTTAGTGATGCCGCGAAACGTCCAAGCCAGGCCATCTGGAAGCTCGAAGTCGTCGCCATCCTCATTGTAGGCATGTTTAAAACTCAGCGTCGTTCCAGTGCCATTGGCGACATGTAGCTGACTGGCTGGCGTTGACTCGAAAGCAACATACTCATTGCCAGAGGTGGAGGTCTGTAGGTGTAGAAATTTGGATGCGATCATAGAGTGACTTTTGTTCTCCCGTTTTGGAATTCGATTTTTGGCGGCTTGGAGTAGCCGTAGAGTTGGCGTCCGGTCTTCTGATCGCAGAGCGTAGAGCTAGGCGCGATGGTGACTCGCATTCCCCGCTGGCATGCGACAGCGAGCCAATACTCTACGCACGCCCTGCCGGTCTGCCCGTCCGCGTGCTGTCCAGCGGTAAAGTCACAGCCGTAAATTTTCAGATGCTTAACCTTCTCGTGGATGGCTAAAGCGACGTCATAAGCGACCGTGTTGTTTAGGTAAACGAAGCCGCCGAGAGAATTTAGAACGGCCTCAAGAGGGTATTCAACGGAGCCAGGGAATCCTTCATACTTTCGCTGTGAATAGATCGGTCCCGGATGCTTTGCGAGCCAGTCGCCATAGCCAGCGAGGGCCGGATTTTCGCCGCGAACTTTTGCGAAGTAGGGCAGCGCATCCATGCAAATTAAACGGTCATGTTGGATGACTCCGCCCATTGCGTTGATTGCCCACGTCTCATCCGCCACGGCAAAGCGCGAGGATTTAGCAACGCACTCTTGAAGGTAGTCGTTCCTACTCGGCCCCATGGCCACGACGGCTACGGTGTAGGGGGCTCCATTGTCTCCGGTCGAAGTGGTCATGCCTGCCCCCTTTCGTCCTTTGGTAGATACTCTTGATTCCAGAACGCAATAGAGTGCGCCATCTGCTGATCCGTGGATCGAGGCATGAACCAGTCTGGAAACTCGCGGCGGATACCGAGGCAAAGCTCGTGTTTTCCATCGTGGGACAGGAAGCGGAGGACATCGCCTGTGATCGTTTCGAGGAAGGCAGAGGGGATTTCATCGGTGACGCCCCGAACGTGGAAGAAATATGGGCGCGTGGCCTCTGCGCACGCCAGCTCGTAAATGCCTGATTCCGTTTTGACGAAGCTGCCCTTCGGGCCTGTTGCGCCAGCAGGCCCGGTAGGACCAGCCCCGCCTGCTGCACCCGTAGGGCCGGACTGACCAGAGGGGCCAGTCGGCCCTATTGGACCAGTCGGCCCCGCCGCTCCCGTCAGTCCGATAGTTCCCATTGGCCCAGTGGGACCAGTCGGCCCCATTGCTCCGGCTGGCCCAGTTGGTCCCACTGGGCCAGTTGCTCGATGCCATTCAGGCCCGCTGGACCTGTCGGGCCGGGGACCGTTGAGGCCGCCACAGCAGGGCCCGTTGATCCGCGAATATCGACACCATCCTCGATGTCTGCCACAAAGCCAGACGGCCCCACGTACTGGCCGATGGCAGGCTTAACACCTTCCCCTCCAGTCCAATCCGAAATGCGATGGACGCGGCGATCACCGTCAGTAACGACGGCTAGAATTGGAGTCCAGGAGTCCACGCCTTTAGCGGCGAATAGAGCCCAGTCCGAGGGCGAGATTGAGGGAGCGTCGCCTATCGTGTTGCGAAGCGCTATATAGGCATTCCCTCCGCTCGTGACGCATTCGCCAGCGGCGTAGTTCGTGCCGATGTCGAAAGTGCCTTTGAAGATCATGGGCGGCCCCTGGATACCTTGGATGCCCTGGATACCCTGGATACCCTGCGGCCCAGCCTCGCCCTCTGCAACGAGCGACCAATCGCCGACGCTGGCAGTGTCGGCCTTCCAAAGCGAATTGTCCGAGAGTTGAAGCCCAAGTTGTCCGATGCGGCGAGGCTTCACGGTTCCGCGCTCTGAGGCATCCGCCCACACAAAAGTATCCGCCAGCGTGCCGTCGCCAGAAAAGAAAGTGCCGTTTCCGTCGATGGCTCTGGCTAGCTGCTGGAGCTGCATTCCAACTCGGTCGAAAGCACGTTCAATTTCCGAAGGCGAAAGCGCCCCGGCCTCCGGCAAAACGAGTGGCTGCGTGAGTGGGACTTGTCGCCAGCAAACAAGGGAAACCGTGTTTGCGTGAGCCGTCGCCGTGGTGAATTGAGCTGGTGAAGCCGTGACGATATAGGCGTCCTCGTCCAGATCCGTGATATTGCCGTCATCGTCTTGGACGCCCACCTTGACATGGGCCGCGTCCAAAAAGGCAAATGGGATAGGGTATGGCGTCACGGTCGAGCCGTTGCCGTCATAGATGATCCGAGAGATTTCGTTTTCCAGTGCCACGGGAAAACTAGGGGAAACCTAGCCTTCCGGTGTCAAGTCTCAGTCGGCGAGATTTTCGATCAGCTTCGCGGCGCTTGTTCGAAGGGCGTCATTCGGAGAGGAGGTTGTCGGCCATCTGGTAAATTTGAAGGCCAGCGTTCGAGAGGATAGCACCAGCAACCGCAGTGTCATTTCCTCCCAAGACAGCAATGCCATTCCACAGTTTGACCAGCCCCTTTAAAACGTCCTCTCCGTCATCGTGGCGGGCCAGAAGCCTCCAGCCTTGCCTTGTATGCGTCGCCACCCATGAGGGATGCCAGTGAATAATTTAAACCAGAGCCAACGAACGGAATGCCGGAAAGGGGACCGCTAACGACAGCGGCTAGCCAATCCTCAAGCTCCCACGCTGGGTCGTCGTCACCATCTTCATCATTCATTAGGTCTTTAGCAATTGACCGCATCAGCCAAGAAAATGAGCCTAGCAGCAAATGATTCACTACCACCACGCGGCCAACCTCTCCGAAGGTTGCCTTGCCCTGAAGAGCCCTCGATACGACATCCACCTCCAAGGCCACCTTCTGCCTAGCCTCAGACATAAACAGCGTCGCCATCTTCCACGCGATATGTCCGCTAGCCTCACTTAGAGATTTATTGGAAAGCTCCGTTGGTTGAAATGTCTTGGCAATCGTGCGCTCCATGCCATCTACCGCCTCAAGGTGTGCGTCTGCGTCTGACAGCCTCGCCTTCTTAGCCATGCGGTAATTTGCATCGTAGCTGGCTGATGCGGCCCATGATCCAGCAAATGTATCAACAAGGCCGAGCGAATACCGACCAGCGGTCATCACATCCAACGCAAAGCCGGGCCTAGAACCGTCCTGAGCATGCTTGGCGAATTGTTGTTCCGGCGACGTGCCGCCCTTTAATCGGCGTTGCAGAGCCTCGCTCCTTCTGGCTTCGGCTGGCGTCATTTTTGCACCTCCAAAGAACGCCCTGCCGTAGGAGGCCATTACGTCCTTAAATGGAATTGATGTGTCAAGAAGCGCATTCCATCCGCTCGACAAATTAACCAGCGCCGTTCCAAGCTTAAACGAAAGACGGGTGGCGGCGTATCGGCCCATAAAACCCTTGATGGCATGGGCAGCCGCGAGATTGAAGTGGGCATCTTGCAGGCCTCCAGATTCAATAGCTTGAACCCATCCGTTTAGGTCGGCGAGAGAGCTATCTCCATGAGCTGCACGAAAAGCCTCTTTGAGCTGGCCGTTGCTCAACACAGCCTTCATTTCACGGACAAGTGGTGCATACGCCTTCCAATACTCCATTTCGGCGGCGTGAGAATGAAACAGGCTGAACAGGTTTGTTCCGTGCGTCTCGAAATTAAGTCCAATCGCTGAGGTGTGGTTTTTCCTGTTGCGCAAAGCGCCCGTTTTCATGCTGCCATTCTGTACGGCAGCACCCCCAAGATTTGGTGCGCTCACATCCCCGTCGTGAACGAATCTCGCAGGGAAATAATTGGTGATAGACGGAAGGCCTACGCCCATCAAATCGGCGTAGATGCGATTGATTAAGGCGTGCTCTTCCTTGAGCCTGCCCACCATCCAAGACCTCACGCGTCGCATCTCCGGTTTTTCGATCTTGCTTAAATCAGCAATAGCAGCCTCATCGAATCCACTCGCAGTCAAGGCACCGCGTAGCTTTTCCTGATCATGAAGGGCTAGAACCCATGAAATTTCAGCCTGTGAGAGCGTGATGTTTTTCCTAACTCCAGCTTTCTTTATCGTGGTGAAAGAGACAGTCTTTCGACGAGGCAGCTTTTCAGCCTCCGCCATCTCAATCCAGAGGAGCTGATCCTCCATCTCGTCAAGTTGCTCCTGTGTATATCCGCTTGCCTTACTGCTCACGATGGCCTTGGCGTCTTCGGCGTCAATCGCCTCCTTCTCTACAATACGACCTTCGAGAATGGACACGTCAAATTCTGGGCGTGTATTGTCATAAATAAACTGCTGCCTAGCCCTCCTCACTGCCAGCTTTCCACCCTTCGATGAAACAATTGAATCGACTGCCTCCGCGAAATCTTGTTCATGCTTGTTGATGGCGTCACGGTTTACGTTTTGAGAACTGCGCTCCGCCCTTACGAGTTCATCAATCAAAGTGGATTCATGGAACCATGACCTCATATCGCTCTCGAAAGTTTGGATAAATTCAGCGACTTTGCCGCGACGCTTGCCACCAGATTTTGCACCTCTGTCTTTGTCGGAAAGCGTCCCCCGATTGCCAAGGGTCTGCATAAGGCTTTCGATGCGTGCCTTGTCGGAAGCTCTACGCGATTCCATTTTAGCCTTCCACGCATCCCGAGCGCCTCGGTACATATCATTTGCAGCTTCAAGCGCATCAAATCGTTCCACTGAATCCATGGCTTCCCAACCGCCGAATGTTTGCAGCATGGCTATTTCCTGCATCGCGTCGAATTGCTCATCTGCACCCGTGATTAGGCCAGCATCAAGACGACCTTGAATCTCCTCGATTCGCTTATTTGCCTCTGCCTCATCCATCGCGAAAGCGGATTCAGCGAGATCGAACCAATCATGCGCTTCAACGCCGATCTTGCCGACTGGCTTTTTGCCGCCTTTGCTTTTGCTCGCGACTTTTTGAAAACTTTAACAATCGCCTCTGTGGCGGATTTCTTCAGCCACTTTTCGAGTTCCCTATTTAGCTTCTCGATTCGCTTTTCAATTTCGGCCAGCATAGCCTCGTCAGTAGCTAGACCGGCTAGCTTGACATATCCGCCCACCTTGGCGCGGACCTCTGGCGGGGCAGCAGCAAGAATGCCGTCCAGCGTGCGCAGGGCTGCTTTCAGCATCTCCCGTTGAGCCTTCGCGCTCCCGGCTGTCTTTCTCGCCTGATTCGCCCATGCCTCCGCCTCCATCTTGGCGTCAGTTCTAGCGGCCTTCTGCGCATCCTTGTAGGCCTTCACCGCGTCCGCGTGAAGCTCCGCGTTGTTCTTTTGGGAGACGATTCGCTTTTCTAGTTCAGCCCAAAGCGTGTCTGTGCAGGCATCGGGCAACAAGCCTTGATCGTGCATCGCCTGTGCCATTTGATCGGGCATGATGCCGGAACCTTTGGAATACCACTTCGGAGGCAGCCACGGTTGGCCGTCGTAGCCGCCGCTCATGGCTTCAACTTTACCGTTTTTCTTGGCCGTCGAAAAAGACATGAGCCTTCCGAAGTCCAGCATAGCCGAGACGAACGGATCGCTTTCAGTTTATCCGGCTCGAATTCGAGCGTTTGCCGAGCGTTTGGCGCGAGGCTGTCAAGGTAAGCCTGGATTCGCTCATCGTAGCCGGATGCCTCGCGAAACGCCTGCTCCTTGTCGATGTCCTTAGCACTGCGAATCACCGCGCCTTTCTCGATCAACTTCGCGCCGAGTCGCATGGCTCGCCCTTTTGCCACCTGAGCAACCGCCATGCGCAGCTCGGGTTTTGCAGAGAACAGCGCAAACTTCGCCTCCATGCGGGCTGCGAAGTCGCCGGGACGAAGGGAGAAGGTTTCGCCTTTCGCGGTATTGACTTCATGCCACCACTGATATAGCCTGTTTTTGGCGAGAGTTCGCTGGCCTTCCCCCGCACTTGGTTTGCGGTCAGGTTGACCAGAGGAACGCTCGCCATTTTCTTGAAGTAGAATGGTGTCAGTGGCATCCAGGTCATACTGAACATTCCCATTATTATCTTCGCGAACAACGATTCGGGCGTAAAATTCGGTGCCCCCAAGAGAGGCTTTAATGGCGTAGTGATGGAAAGCTAGAATGTTTGGCTTTGTCTTTTCGGTGTTTTCCTCAGAAAAGATTGGAACTGCCTTCCGTAGCATTTCGGGCAGGCTTGGAATCATCTGTAAAACACGGGAGTCTGCGCTGTGATGCCGCATTTCCCGAAAGCCTCTCATTGTGAATTTAACCGCTCTCCCATCGCGGGTAATCGGAAGCTCGGTTAATGGAGCAAGATTGGATTTGAAGTAGCCTTGCGCGGCCTCCCTCAATTCACCTACTGACAAGCCAGAAAAGCGCTCATCTAGAGGCATCGCGGTTTGATTCTCCAGCTCATTTCTGGCCGACAAACTAAACGTCTCCCCATTCGGTCCCGGAGTCTCCTCAGAATAGCCGCTCGTATCGACCGCCTCGTTTGCGATGGCGTCAGCCTCATTCGCCGCTGCTGCATCATGCTCAAGCTGCGATGTGCCGCCCGTGAGAGCGTCGAACAGCGTGTCGTATTCCGCGCCTAGTTTTCCCTCTTTGCGAGCTTTTGAGAGCTTCGATGCCGTTTCGAGGATGGAGCGAAACAGCTTACGGAAAGCGCCCAGGATTGCAGCAAGGGCCGATTGCTCACGGTCTGATAAATCCAGGCCACGAGAGATTGCACCAGCGCCCACTCGCTTCCCGTCCTTCATTCTGCCCAGAACATCGGCGGTCACGATGCGGCTGATAGCTTCCGTGAGAGCACGAGGAGCGATTTCCGTGGAGGATGAAATCTCACCCCAAGTTGATCCTTCGAGAAACGTTTCGCCCGTAGCAGCCTCCGCGAGTTGCACCCATCGAATCCCCTGCTCGCGAGTGAAGGCGCGACGTTCAAGCCCGGCCTTCCATCTGCCCTCTGTGATTTCCTCCACGGCGGTCAAGAAAGCCCGCTCGTTGCCCTTGCCGAAAACGCGACTCTTCGACTCCCCGCCATCGACCTTGTTGGAACCCAGCACGGCAATTTTCTCCACGTCGGCGCGAAACCGCATGGCCCGTTCGCTTGGATTCGGGCCGAACACTTCGGCAGATATTGCGCGAGATTCTGCCAACGAAACGCCCTTGACGACACCGCCAGCAATCGCGGCCTCAAATGCCGACTCGAAAGAAATGTCTCCTCGCGCAATCTTTGCGCCCATCGTCTCAGAGTCAGGCGAGAACTCGACGGATTCACCCTTCAGGAAAGAAGGAGTTCCGCCCATGAACGAATCAGCGATGGACACGACGAGTTCAGTCTGCGCCCGCTCCATATCATTCATTCCAGCTTGCGCCACATCTCGCGCATCTTCCCAGCTTTTGAACCGCGTCGAAGTCTCGCCGATGGAAACCGTGTAGCCGTCTCCATCCTTGCGGATCGTCGGCGTTTCACCGATTCTCTCCAGTTCAGAAACGGCCATTCGGCGCTCCTCGCTTTGGACTTCGGCTTGAGCCTGGAATTCAGCGGCCACGGCAGAGTCGCGACGGCCCCAGGCTTCACGAAGAAGGGCTTGCGCTCCTGCTAAATCTCCGGCTTGAGCCTTTTGCAGCACGCCGAGACGGTCAGACTCAACAACGCCAGCTCTAGCAAGCTGCTCATTGCCGGCCAAGATGCCCTTCGCGCTTTGAACATCGCGATATGATACGGCTCCAAGACCAAGCAACATCGTTGGCAGGGTGGCCAGAAAAACGTCTGCCCGCGAATCCTTCCAGTTCTTCCACTCTTCAGCCCAATCAACCCCGGGGACATCTGCGCCAAGAGCATGAAAGAGCTGTTGAGTAACCGGCATCGTGAAGTCTTGAACGCCTTCTTGAAAGTTCTCAAAAGCGAGCGTTCCAAGGCCCTTTAGGCCAGCCTCAGCAACAGCAGCCTTTGTGCCATGCTTCAACACATTCAGGACGGAAGGCAGCTTGGAGAGGGCCTTAATGCCGATTAGGTCAAGCGCGGCCTCGCCGGATGCAGCCGTGCGGGTCACTGCGCGAGCAATGCCGGTGCTCATTTCTGGATTCTTGAGTTTCAGCGCGTCGTAGTTGGCCTCCGAATAGAGCTGCCAAGAAATCGGCAGAGTTTTGCCCCTCGTTGCATATCCAATCGCCATCATCGCCACCGATGAGCCTATGCCGCCAGAAACAGCGCCTACCGGGTCAGTGCTTTCCGCGATGCTGCGCAGCTCTCGGGCTATCTGGTTCTTTTTGAACTCCTTCTTTCGAGCCGCCTCAATGAGCGTTTTCTCATCGTCAGTAAGCGGGCGATATTGTTTTTCGACCTGAGTTTGGGCGTCCACATCGCCTCGCGTCACACTAGTCGAAGCGGTGCCGAATTGAGCCACCTTCCATTCCTTCAAAAACTGAGACGCTTTCTCTGGGGAGTCTATGTTTTCAATGGAGGTGTAGGCAATGCCGGTGGCCAGAGGGGCGCGGGACTTGGCCGCATCCGTGAGAGCTGGCAGGGTGAAATTTTTGGAGAGGATTTCCAATTCCTCGTCTTTCGCGATGCCGCCCATTTTGTTGATGAATCGGCCAAAGCTCTCCCCGACCTCCTGAGTGAAGCCGGTGACAGAATCACCTAGACCTTTAACGGCACGAGATGAGCGGGCCTTGGCGATCATGGCCGCTGAATGCAGTGCCAACTTTCTTTGATCGTCTGGAGCCGTCAAAAGACGCTCCTCGAAATCCGCCAATAGCCCGTCGTCGCCCTCCTGAGATGCGCCAGTCATTGACCGCTGGTAGGCATCGACGGCCTCAGAAATGGGCATATTTCCAAGCAAGCCGCGAGCCTGCAAAAAACCCTTCGTGAAAGCGGATGATTTCGGAAGCCGATCAATCCCGTTTTTTTGCTGCCATGCTTGAAGCGATTTGATCACGTCGTCGCCCTGGAAGGCTGCATTGTAGCCTTCTCCGAAAACCGCCTTCTCGTCTTTGACATCCAGGAGCTTCTTTTTCGCGTGGTCGTAAAACTCATCCGCATCCTTCGGCATCACGGGTAGCCCCAAGCGTTGCTGTGAAAAAGCCGGGATATAATAGGCGTCCAGGCTCCGCGTGATTTCATCGGCAGAATGGCCGGTTTCTTGGGAGATTAGGGCAGTCGAGAGAAAGCGCTTACGCTCGCTCTCCATGTCCTCTGGCGCGACAAATTGAAACCGCTGGTTTATCGCCTCCTTTTGGCGGTCATCCAGAGTGGAAACCCAGCCGTCGAAATTCTCGAAGGCTGGCGTGAGGTCGTAATCTTTAGCGAGAGGCATTTTGTTTCAGTTTTGCGTAGTGAGAAGAGACGCCACCGGGCCAGTAGCCATTTAGGCTCGTAGGATCGTTTTCAGCGCCAACAGGAGCGTAGATTCTCCCGACCGCGTCGAAGGTGTCAGCGCCCTTGTAGATGGGGCCAGAGAGCGTTTTAGCCTGGGCGAAAATCGAATCCCTCACGTTCTCGAATGAGCGGGGGCCGGAAGAATTGGAAACACCCATGGCATTGTTTTTATTCCTGAATGCCTTGCTCGTGCCATTCCCCGTTTCATGGGCCGCGATTGCCGCGAGAGCATACGGATCAAGGTTGTATTTCTGCGCCGCTTCCAGAAAGTCAGAAGCGTATGGCGCGAGCCCATCTGGCAACGCATCCGCCAGTTCTGGCGCATCCGTGAATCCGCGAATAGAGGGCGAACCGGATGCCTGCGGAGTCTTATACTGCGGGAAGATTTCAGCGTCGAAGATGGCCGTTGCTGAATAAGGAGAGGTTAATTCTAAAAGCTTTGAACTGGCTTCTTTCTGAGTTGGTAAGCGCCCGTTCTTTTGCTGGAACTCCTGATAGAATCCCTCTACTTGATCCTCGATCATCGCTGCCTTCAGCGAAGCCTCTCGCTCTTTGGCCTCATCCACGATAACGCCGTCTATTTTGCCGGTCTCGGCAGCTGCGAATAATTGTTTCTCGCGGTCAGAGAGTTTTTCATATTCTACGGAATCGAAGACTGGAGTGCGGACTCCATTTTCAGTTTTATAGCGAGCCTTTGAAAACTCCTGGAACATCGCCAAGCGCTCTGGCCGGTAATACCCGGTGTTACCGACAATCATGGCATCAAAAATCCGCTCCACCAAACTTCCTCCTGACCTCGCCGAAGTGGCGGAAATTCGAGCGAAGGCTCTCGGTTATCCGAGCTGGAACGCCTATATCAAAGGCCTGATTCGGTATGACGCACTCGTTCAGGGCGAACACTCCATGACAAAGCCGTGGGCCTCGTTGCCGCTAGATGCTCAAGACCGAATCGACGCTAAGTTACTGAACTACTCCAGGTGCGGAATCGGCGAGCGTGGCCAGCTCCTAAAGCGGATCATTGAGGGGACGGCTAGCGTTTGAGGCTACAACTCAATCCATTCATCAAGGAAAAAGCGATGCTCTTTTCCATCTGTCATTATGACGCTGTCCAAGCCGTCTCCAAGTGGGGAAACTTTCGCCCAGCAATCCCCTGGCAGTAACAATAAAAACAGCGGCGTTTTGACTGCGCATGTCCTCTGAGATAGTCCAAAGCTAAAGATCGAATAACTCTGAAAGTTAGACTTCTTTTCACCATGGTAAGTCACCCGTTCCCACCCTTGAGCCTCAAGGTATTTTGAGGCGGAAGAATCCGCCTCTTTGCGAGCTGAAATACGATTGAGCAGCTTCACCCATTCCGCTTGCTCTTCGGCGCTTAACTTGTGGAGCCCGAGAGCCGACACCCTCTTTGGATCAAGAGACTTCTCCAGTGGAGTTTGAGCAGAGAGCGTCGCCGCGATGATAAAAAATAGAATTCTCATTCAAGAAACAGCGTGCCTCCGCGATTGATGGTTTTCCTTCCCTTATCTCGACTTGTTGAGGTTGCGTCGCGGCCAGATGCCGTAGGCGTAGGCGCTGGCTTCGTCGCCGAAGCTTTGCGCTCGTTTGAAAAATATTCATAAGCAAAGGAGGTTGTCCACATTCCCCATGAATCTTTAGTGATGGCTATCTTGGTAATCCTTCGATTTGAATCCGTAATGATCCGTGCGGAACACCCCATAACCACCCTCGTTGGCTCGGTGTACCTTGTGTTTGCGTAAGCGGTGCCGCCTGAGCCATACGCATTAGGAGTATAATTGACCGTCGTATGCGCACTTCCTGGCATGGTGAATTCATTTTCCGGCGAGTCCCACTCATGAATCATTCCGCCATCTCCCAGCGGATACCCCGACCTTGGTGGGCCGTGTTGCGTAAAGAATTCATCCACGCTTCTGCCGATGTACCGAGACTGCAAAACTTTCGTTGTAGCGCGGTGCGAGACACAAGAAGTCAGAGATAGACATACGATCAATAACCATTTCATCCCGCCACTCCACGCCCATTTTTCAGCTCGTCAAATGGGAATTTTATCTCGCCCATATCATTTTCTATTTTTTGTTTTCTTCAGGGCTTCGCGGAGGGATTCGATTTCCGCGTGAACATAACGCCGCGCAACCTTCGGGCTTTCATGATCCGTCACCAGCCGCGCCAGCTCCCCAGAAATACCCGCTGCTGTGAGCCGTGACTGCATCGAGTGACGGTAGCTGTGAAACGACCGGCAATGCACGATCCGCGCCCCACGCTGTACAGGGAGCGGATCAATGCCCGCCAGCTTCAGCCAGCCAATAAACTGCTCACTGACTCGCCCGTTGCGGTTGTCCGCGTTCTCGATGCTCTGGAACCCCTTCAATCGCGTCAGGAGGCCCGCAAGCCAGCGGGGCAGGGGCAGCACCACCTCGCGCCCTCTGCCGCCCTTCTTGCGTGGATTCAGCGTCAGCAGATCGCCCGTCGCCTTCGTGGCGTCTAGCAGGTCTTGTAGCCGGTGGCCGGTATGCCAGCCCAGGCCAGCCAGACAGCACCAGTCGCGGCGCTTCGCTTTGCGCATCGCTCGCAAGAGGGCCGCCTGCTGCCCCCTCGTGATCGTCTCCTTTTCGACAGAGTCGTTTCGGTGCCTCGTCACAGCCTCCACGGGGTTATTCGTCACATGCCCCAGCTTCACCGCCCTCGAAAACACCATGCCCACGAATCGCAGGTGATCGTTTGCCGTCGTTGCGGAGAACCGCTCCCGGCAGTGCCGGTAGTAATCGCTAATCATTGCCGTTGTCCAGGCGGACACGGGCCGTTCCGCTCGTTCGTCGGCCCATTCTTTCAACGTCGTCCACTGCGCCGCATACTTCCGCGCCGTGGCCTTTGCCACCTCCGCCCCTTCTGTCAGTTCCTTGACCGCCAAAGCCAGGCTTGGGGCCGGTGCCAACTCCTCCAGGCCCGCGAGCCGCAGGATGTCGTTCACCATCGCCGCTGCCTTGCTCCGCGTCAGACTGCCCGCCATTGCTGCCTGTGATCCATTCTCCAGCGTCCGGGCAATCGCGATTGCTGCCGAGTAGTCTCGAACGCCCGTTGACTGTGTACGCCAGACGCAACGCCCCAGCGCGGCACTCCACGCCTTGAACGATGCGATGTAGATGTCAGAACGCCCGCGTTGGAATGCTGAAGCCATGCCACAAAAGAGCCACAAAACCGCCCTATTGCCACAATAAAAAGCCACAAAACCGGCATTTTATTCATTTCGGCATGTAATCCTGTGAATTTGTGAACTCTCCTACGTAAATGGGCACAAAAAAGCCGCCCGAAGGCGGCGGAAAATACCGGAGTGGAGCATAGCGGGTTCGAACCGCTGACCTCCTGCATGCCATGCAGGCGCTCTACCAACTGAGCTAATGCCCCGGAAAATGAAAACCGGCTCCCCTCTTGCGAAGGGAGCCGGAGACTAGATGGACTCGTTATTTTGACAAGCGGGTTTTTGACCTTTTTGCCCGTATCTCACGAAGAAGGATTACTTCGTTCTCGTCTTCGTCTTTTTCGAATCAGATTTCTTCGATTCAGTAGCAGGAGCTTCTGCGGCAGGAGCGGCACCACCTGCGTTGTTGACTGCATCGACGATGGTTTTGAACTTCTCTTTAAGGCGAGCGAGTTCTTTGACACCAGCTTCCTTGATGGCGCTGGTGATGGCAGGTTTGCCATCGATCGTTGCGGCATCCAGCTGGGCCACGAATGCGTTGACCTGGTCCTTGGCAGGATTGTTGGATTTGTTGGTCAGCTCGCTGGCGAGTTGAGCATAAGCCCAGCCGAGGCCGAGATTTGGTTTTGCGCTCTGTGGCTCTGGGGCGACACCGACCTGCGCATGCAGGATGGCGAGGCGGAGCAGGCCGAGGATGGAGCCCTGTTGGGCAGCGTTTTCATAGTTGGCTTCAGCTGCGACGAGGCTCTGTGGCATACCAGCACCACGGGCGTTCATGTCGCCGTAGATGATCTGGGACTCTGCATAACCGGAGTCTGCGGCACGCTTGAACCATGCGGCGGCTGCGACGACGTCCTGAGTGGTGCCGTTGCCGTTGGCATAGAGGCCAGCGAGCTGGTGCATGGCAGGGACGATGCCTGCATTGGCTGCACGGGTGTAGAACTGGAAGGCCTTGGCAGGATCACGGTCCACGACGGTGCCGGATTCGTAGAAGGAGCCCACTTTGAAGAAGGCATCAGCCGCGTTGTTCTGGGCTGCGAGGCGGTAGAGGTCGAGGGCGTTCTTAGCGTTCGGGGAGACGACGATGTCTTTTGGATCCCAGTTACCTTTGTCATCGGGCTTGGAGCCAGAGGCTGCGATACCGGTTTCGGAGGCGAGCCCGAGGCGATAGAGAGCGGCGGCGTCATTGCCCTGAGCGGCTTTCGTGTAGTGCTCAAAAGCTTTCTTGGAGTCCTGTTTCACGTCAGCGCCATTCTCACCGACGCCGTTTTCATAAATCTGGCCGAGGATACGATTTGCAGCAGGAAGACCGCCGGTAGCGGATTTCTCGAACATGTCGAGTGCGGCTTTCACGTCCTTTTGGACGAGGTTTGGAGCGGATTTGCCATCTCCTTTGTCGCCGTTGAGGAGGCGGGCACCCAGCTCACCGAGAGCGGTGGCATTGCTCTGTTTTTCAGCAGCGAGCTTGCGCATTTCCAGGGCTTTTGCGAAGTCTTGGGGCACGCCAGTGATACCACGGGAGTAGATCTGATACAGGCTCAGAGTGGCCTCTCCATCGCCAGCATCGCTGCCGGATTGGAAGAGCTTCACGGCTTCACCAGCATCTTGCTTGATGAGGTCACCTGCGCCGCCGGAGAGGAGGAGCTGAGCTTTCATGCGGCGAGCGAGCTTGTTGCCAGCTGCCTCAGCTTTGATGATGAGCGCGACTGCTTCACGGGCTTTGTCCGCGTCCTGTTTAAATCCTTGGAGGAGGATCTGAGCCAGCTCGACCTGTGCAGCGGGATTCTCACCAGCTTTGCGGTAGAGATCGACGATGGCGTTGATGTTCACGTCTTTGCCGCCAGTGAGGATGCCCCACTTGGCAATGACGTAGTTGGCATTTGCATCACCTTTGGCTGCGAGGTCTTGCACTTTCTGCACGGCGGAGGTGAAGGCAGCATTCCAGTCGCTACCAGCGACGGGATCCTGGGTCTTATCCTTCACTTTGGCCTCGGCAGCAGCCAAGGTGTCGAGCGTGGCTTTGAGTTCAGCGCTTTGGTTTGGCAGATCGTTGGTTTCGATGCCGGCCACGAGTGCGAGGGCGGCGACTTTGAGTTTGATTGCTGTGAGGAGCATAGGTTGAGTAATACGGGGGAGTGGCCTTTGGACCCGGTGATGCGGGGAGCGTTCATTTTTCGGGAGAAAGCATAAAAAATGCAAGTCTTTGTTTGTTCGGATGGGCAAAACAACCCATGATTTTCCTCTTATTCTCATGGCTGATAGCTCTACTTCCTCCACTTCCCCAGATTCCCCACAAAATGGGGCTGGCGAGCCCAATTCCAAACCGGAGAAAAAGGACTTCAAAAAGCGCAGTGAAATCCCCACCGCAGAGGAGCTTCTCGCTTCGATCAATCGTGCTTTGCCATTCTCTGACGAGGCGGAAAAAGGGGTGCTCTCTTGCCTGCTGCAAGACCCCAGTGAGCGTTTGAGCGATTGCCGCGTGAATCTGCCTGCCCATGCCTTTTATCACGACGCGAATCGCACGATCTACGAGAAGCTGCTGGAGTTTTACGATAAAAATCTACCCGTCGATCCCGTGACACTCACGCATACGCTGCGGGATCAGAACTTGTTGGACAAGGTCGGGGGAGCTGCGGCGATCAGTGATCTCTTTTCCTTCACGCCGATCTCGGCGCACTTTCCTTTCTACCGCAAGATCGTGATGGAGAAGCATATTCTGCGGGAGCTCATTTATGCGAGCTCGCTGAATATTCATTACGCCTACGAGCATGGTAAAGAGCAGCTCGATGAGGATATCGACACCGTGCTCGATCATGCTGAGCAGCGTGCACTCGGGGTGCGTCAGTCGATCGGGGCGAAGGAGGGGATCAAAACACTCTCACAACATGTGATGGACGCCATCGACAGCATTCAATACATGCTGGAGCACCCAGGGCAGCTCCGTGGCCTCTCCACGGGCTATACGAAGCTCGATAGCATGAGTAGCGGCCTCCAGGGCGGTGAAATGTTCGTCATCGCTGCTCGTCCCTCGATGGGGAAAACCTCGCTTGCGATGAATATCGTCGAGCATATCGCGGTGGACTGCAATACGCCCTGCGCGGTCTTCTCGCTGGAAATGAGTGCCACGATGCTGGTGCGTCGTTTGCTCGTCTCCCGTGCCCGTCTGAGCATGCAGGACCTCAGCCGTGGCCTACTCTCTCGTGCGCAGCAGGATGCATTGGCGAAGGCCACGCGTGATCTGCAAAAGGCAAATATCTTCATCGATGAGACTCCAGGTCTGGACATCATGGAGCTGCGGGCAAAGTCACGCCGGCTCAAGAAGCAGCACGGCATCCAGATGATCATGATCGACTATTTGCAGCTCATGACCTCTGGCAGCCGCCGGGCGAAGGACAACCGCCAAATCGAGATCGCAGAAATCAGCGCCGGTATCAAAGGCATCGCCAAGGAGCTCAATGTGCCCGTGATCGTGCTCGCACAGCTCAATCGTGCGGTGGAGAGCCGCAAAGGCCAGCGCCCGGTGCTCTCTGACTTACGTGAGTCTGGCTCCATCGAGCAGGATGCGGACATGGTTGGCCTGCTGACCCGCTCTGACTACGCGGGTGGGAAAATGGAGGTGGAGGACGAAGAGGCGGAAGAGAAGAAACGCGGAGAAGCGATGCTCATTTTGGCCAAGAACCGAAATGGCCCCACGGATGATGTTTTACTGCGCTTCATCGACCATGCGATGCGCTTCGTGGAGCGCAGTGAGGAAGCAGAGTCTCCCTAGGTCCTTGGAGGCCAAAAAGAAAGCCGGGGAGGCCTTCCCCGGCTTTCTTGTGCAGACCTCAGACGGAGGTGCCGCGTTTTATTTCTTCGCCATCACGCGAAGGATTGGTCGGGGGAGTCGGTTGAGTGGGCGGCGTTGGCTTGGTGGGTTGCGGGCCGTTTGCTGGGGGATAAATGTCGATCTTCACACTGTCGAAGAGATGGAGCTTTTCCCGGTAGGCATCGGGGACGGCTTGGCGCTCCTGGTCGGTGTTTACGGGCCAGGATTTCTCTCCGCCATCCTTGGGGCGAACGATGAAGGTTTTTCGCCCGTCCTCAGTTTTGAGCTGGTATTCGCCCGTATCGTCACGGCGGATGATATTGGCCGCAGCGGATGAGACCTGAGTCTGAACGTGGATTTCACTCTGGATGGGGCCTTGTGCGGTGTGGTGTCTTCTTTTTTACCTTCTTCGCGTGGGTGAGCTGGAGGTAGGGCGGGGAGGTGGTCTTTTTTGGGGCCATGATTCCACTGCTGCATGCGCTCTTGATGTTTTTGCACTTCATTTTGCAGATCTCGCAGGCGCTCGCCCATGTCGCTGTTTTGGAAGCGCTCACTGAAAAAGTGCTTCATGTCCGGTTGGTTCCAGGCAGGGCTTGATGGGCGCGGACGGTGAGCGGAGGTCATATGCTCTCCGAGCGTGGCGGTGATTTGGGATTCTTTGCCGCCAGTGATGATGGAAAGGGAGACGTTTTCGCCTTTTTTGCGACTGCGTACGAGTGTGAGGAGCTGCTCTGCATTGACGAGTTGCTGATCAGCGAGCTTGAGCAGCACATCATGGGGCTTTAGGCCAGCGGTGGCAGCAGGGGAGCCAGGCATGACGTCTTCAACAAGAAGGCCAAAACCCTCTGCGAGTGAAAACTGGGTGCGAAGCTCCTCAGGCACGTCCCGAGTGAGTACTCCGAGATAGGCGACGGCTTTTTGCTCTGCTTGAGGCGCTGCCTGATGCTCTGGGGCATTCGGTTTGGAGTCGGGTATTGTTAGCTCGGCCTGGGAGGGAGTGAGTCCGAGGCCTGCGATGGCGAGTAGGAGGGTGAGTTTGGTTTTCATGGTGGAGAAATGGGCATGGGGTGGGCCTGAGCGCGGCTTTGGAGGCGCTTGGAATGTGGTGAACAGGTGAGACTCCAGTTCTGGCCTTTACTGGAAGTTCACGGGGACGGTGAAGGACTGCTCCTTGGGCGTTTCGATGATGATTTGAGCTCCATCACGCGGGTCGATGAAGATGCGGCGCTCTGTGCCGATGAGGCGCACTCGCTGCTGCGGTGGCTGGCCTTTGGCGAACTGGATGCCCTCATTCTCGAAGTCTGCCCATTCGCTGATCGTGGAGACGGGGACGGCGCTGTTTTGCGCGGTCGTTTCGCGCGGCGCGGTGTTTTGCTGCCCAGAAAGCGTGATCCAACTCATGACGGCGATGGCGGCGGCAGCTCCGAGGGCGGTGAAAATGGTGCGGGTGATCCAGCGCGGCGTTGTTTTCACAAAGGGCGATTTACCGAGCCAACTGGTATCCAGGCTGAGTTCCTCATCGATGCCTTGGAAGAGCTGGGCGGAGGGCGCGGCGGGCTTGATGCCACGCAGGATGGATTCGAGGTCGTTAGGGGTCATGACAGGGCCTCCTGGGGTGCAAAGGGTAGGATATTAAAGCCGGGAGAGTCCTCATGAGTGACGAGTTCATCACGCAGCGGGGAGAGCTTCTTGTGCAGGTTGTTCAAAGCGTAACGGTAGCGGCCTGCGACGGTGTTGATGGAGTCGCCAGTGAGTGCAGCGATGTCTTTGAAGGTGAGCCCGCCCCAAAGATGCAGGGTGATGACCTCACGCTGCTCTTTGGGGAGCCTGAAGGATGGCTTTTTCGACGAGGGCCGCAGTTTCTTTCTTTTCGGGCGGTGTGTCGAAGGAGGGCACATGCTCGCCCTCGATGGCGATCTCGGATTTCCCCTCCCGCACGACACGGCGATGATCACTGCGGAGCTGATCGAGAGCGATGGTGCGCACCGCTGCGTAGAGCAGGGGGATGTGCTGGGCGTCCCCCTCCGGGAAGCGTCGCCACCAGCGCACAAAGGCCTGCTGCACCACGTCCTCGGCATCTGCGATGGAGTGCACGAGCTGACGCGCATAGAGCACCAGTTGCGGTGCGAGGCGGTCAAAAGTCTGCTTCCAGTCGAAGGCGGGTTTCATAGTCAGTTCGACCTCCCTAACGGCCTGCCTGCTGCTTTTTGTATGCGAGCTCGATGATTAATTTTCGCCCGGCAGGTCATGCGCAGTGCAGGGGAGGGGCAGGCTGGAAAAAAGCGGTGCTTTTTTGAGCGGCCACATGGATCACACGAGCACCTCTTTCACCACACGGGCAGGATCGACGCCTGTGAGGCGGAAATCGAGGCCCTGAGACCGTACGGTGAGCTTTTGATGATCGAGTCCGAGCTGATGGAGGATGGTGGCATGGATGTCGTGGACATGGACAGGGTCAGCGATGGCTCCAAATCCGAATTCGTCCGTCTCGCCGTAGGTGGTGCCCGGTTTGAATCCCCCGCCTGCGAACCACATGGTGAAGGCATCAATGTGGTGATTGCGACCCGTGGATTCGCGGACCTCACCCATCGGGGTGCGGCCGAATTCACCTCCCCAGACGACGATCGTGTCATCGAGTAGGCCGCGCTGCTTCAGATCCTTGACCAGGGCGGCGCTGGCGCGGTCGATGTCGGCACATTTCATGGGCATGTGCTTCTCTAGGTTCTCAGTGGGGCCGCCGTGGTGGTCCCAATTCGTGTCATAGAGCTGCACAAAGCGGACTCCACGCTCCACCAGTCGGCGGGCCAGCAGGCAGTTCCGCGCAAAGGTGGTCTCCTTGGTATCTTTGATGCCATAGAGATCCAGCGTGGCCTTTGACTCGCCCTGGATGTCCATGAGCTCGGGGGCACTGGTTTGCATGCGGTAGGCCATTTCGTAGGCGTTGATGCGGGTGGAGATCTCTTGGTCACCCGTTTCGACGAGGCGTTTGAGATTGAGCTCGCGCACGGCATCCACCACCTGGCGCTGCTGCGCGGAGCTGATCTGCTTTGGTGTGGAGAGATTCACAATGGGATCACCCGTATTGCGCAGCGGCACTCCTTGATACGTCGTGGGCAGGACACCACTGCCCCAGAGCACAGCGCCGCCGCGTGGTCCCCGTGGGCCACTTTGCAGCACCACAAAGCCAGGTAGATCATCGCACTCGCTACCGAGGCCGTAGGTGATCCATGCGCCCATGCTGGGGCGGCCAAAGAGCCCGCTGCCGGTGTTCATGTAGAACTTTGCCGGCGCATGATTGAAGAGGTCGGTTTTGCAGGTGCGGATGAAAGCCAGCTCATCGACGATGGAGGCGGTGTGGGTCAGCAGATCATTCACCCAAACGCCGGAGTGGCCGTGCTGGCGCAGTGTGTACTTTGTGGCTAGCAATTCACTGCGGTGGCTGCTGTCCATGAACGCGAAGCGCTTGCCCTTGGTGAAGCTTTCTGGGATGGGCTGCCCATTCCGCTTTTGCAGCTCTGGCTTGTGCTCAAACATATCGAGCTGCGATGGGCCGCCTGCCATGAAGAGGTAGATTACGCTTTTCGCTTTTGCGGGAAAGTGCGTTTTTTTCGGTCCCTGAGCATTGTCTCGTGCAAGGAGCGATCCCAGCGCCATCGAGCCGACACCGACGCCGCAACGGCTAAAAAGTGCCTGCGTGTCGTGTCGCGTAAAAGGTTGGCTTGCATGGTCTTTGTTGGGGCGGGGGGGCTCACTCTTGATACGTGAGGAATAGAGCAGTTTTAAGCCGAGATTCGCATCTGGCAACGGATGCCGCCGTGTCTGTATCGAGAGACTTTCCCCTCAAAGATGAACAATGTGGGCACCGCCCGCAGTATTCATTTCTGTATGAAACCGATCTGCCTCGCCCTCACTCTCCTGTTTGCTACGATTGCCCCTGCGGCTGATCCCATCGCAATCGGTTCACGCCGAGAGCTCTTTGTCGATGGACTGCTCATCGCAAAACTCACCGGCAGCGCCGAGCAGCGCCTGCACCAGCCGCAGCCGAAGGAGGTCGCCATCACGCACGATATGCCGTGGGAGGGGAGTGGAAGCGGCTACCACAGCCTATTTAAAGACGGTGACAAATACCGCATGTACTACAAGTCCTGGCAGCTCACCGTCACCGCGCCTGGCAAGGTCAATACCGGCGAACACCCGCTCTTCACCTGCTATGCCGAAAGCGCGGACGGCATCCATTGGCGCAAGCCAGAACTCGGCCTACACGATTTCAAAGGCTCCAAAGCGAACAACATCGTCATCCCAAATGGCAAAATGGGCAAAGTAGATCCTGATGGTGGCCATCCAGCGATCTTCAAAGACGAAAACCCTCAAGCGGCACCTGATGCAAAATACAAAGCCATCCTGCGCTCAAACTCACCGAAAGGCCTCCTCGCACTCAAATCGCCCGACGGCTTGCGCTGGTCCCCGATGGCCGATGTGCCCGTGATCACGGATGGCGCCTTTGACTCGCAGAACCTCGCCTTTTGGGATGCGCAAAGTGGCCAATACCGTGCCTACTGGCGCTACTTCACGGAAGGTAGCACCGATGAAAAAAACTGGAAGCCCAGCGGCCTCCGCGCCATCCGCACGGCCACCTCGCGGAACTTCATCCATTGGGAGAATCAGCAAGATCTCCGTTACACCGACTCCCCTGGCGAAGCTCTCTACACCAATCAGGTGAAGCCCTATCACCGTGCCCCACATCTGCTTCTCGGCTTTCCCACCCGCTACATCGAGCGTGGTTGGTCAGAGAGCATGCGTGCTCTGCCAGAGCACGAGCACCGCCAATGGCGCTCCAAAGCCACCGATCGCTACGGCATGGCCATCACCGAGGGCCTCTTCATGGCGAGCCGCGACGGCGTCACCTTCAAGCGCTGGAACGAGGCCTTCCTCCCACCCGGCATCGAGCGCCCTGGCACCTGGAACTACGGTCATCAATACATAGCCTGGCATCTGGTAGAGACAAAGTCGGAAATGGAGGGCGCTCCGAACGAACTCAGCCTCTACGCCACCGAGAGCTACTGGACCGGCCAAAGCAGCCAACTCCGCCGCTACACACTGCGCCTCGACGGATTCGTCTCCATCCATACTCCGATGAGCGGTGGCGAGCTCCTCACCAAACCGCTCACTTTCACGGGGAAAGCACTCACGATGAATTTTGCCAGCTCCGCTGCCGGTGGTGTGAAAGTGGAAATCCAGGACTTGAATGGCAAACCCATCCCCGGTTTTGCATTGAGTGACTCCGAAGAGCACTTTGGCGACTCCATCGAGCGCCCCGTCATCTGGAAAACCGGCTCCGACGTCACTTCCCTCACCGGCAAGCCCATCAAACTGCGATTCGTCCTCAAGGACGCGGATCTGTACTCGATCAAGTTTCAGTAACCGAGTGCCCCTTTTCGATCAAAGTGGCTGCTCTTGGGGGATCCATGGCTAGATAACTTTTCCGGTTACGCCGCTGAGGCGGAAGCCGCGGCCCTGGAAGCTCTGGGTGAGGCGTAGGTGATCAAAGCTGAACATTAAACCTGGCTACTATTTCAGTTCCGTGTCGGGATGGCCGAGCTTACGCAATAGTTTATCGACGCTGTGAAAGGTATTGGGGATCTCGCCATAGTTCCTGACTTCTCCGTAGCGACCCGCCTCGGCAATGGCGACGGCAATGGCGACGGCAATGGCGACGGCAATGGCGACGGCAATGGCGACGGCAATGTTTTCGGCATGGACATCGAGGCCCAAATAGAGTACTTCTTTTGTCATATGATGTGGTGTGTAGGTTTAGCTATTACTACTGATTCGTCCGGCAGCGGCTCAACGCCGCTCCCCGAACATGCGGATAGGCTTCGCCAGAAGCAGCCCGCGATTTTGATGAACGCCCCCGCGTTCACCCTTTGGGCAATCCTGTCGGACAGTCTGTCTCACTCCGTTCGGCTCATGCGGCCAGCACACCACCCCTTTTCCAATCAAACGTGCTGCGCTACCGACCTGCTCACGCAAGTCGGGCCGCAGCCATAAAGTCTAACCCAATTAACAGCGCCCCATGCGATTCAGCTTAGTTTTTGCACTGTCGTGCTGCATCGTCAGTTGCCAGCCAACGGCTCCTCGATTTACGGGCCTGCCGGGCTTGTCCGATTTGCATCGTGCGGCTCCAGAGTTTGCGGCGCATTGCGCACCTGGTCCAACCTCATTTCAGCTTTTCGACTGTTCACGGAACGAGTTGTATGCCTTGCATACAGCACAAGCTCGGATTTCGAGGATCGGAGAAGGGGCCACTGATGTTACGAGCACTCCCAGAGTCATCCCTGAGTCAGAGGATGGAGCGTTGTTAGGTCGGCTGCTCGACTACCAGAGCTACTCAGAGCCCACGGCATGTTGGTTCGAGCCTGCACTTCTCATCACTTGCAAGACCACGAAGGGTATCTATCGCTTTTCAATTTGTTTTGCGTGCTCTGACATTTCCATCACACTTCCCAGCGGCAAGCGCCGCATGGTTCACATGCGTCCAGAGTTACGGAGGGCGTTGTTGAGACTCGCCCGAGGCATTTACCCGGACGACCCAGTTCTAGCGCCACTATACAGAAAGAGCCGAGTATAGCCATGAACCTTCCAAAGCAGACCACCCACCAACATAGGGCGAACAAAACGGATCTAGACCCAATGCCGCTAAGCAAAAGGGTCGATGATGAGATCGTCGCTGGCTTGGAGAGAAGAGGTCGAGAGCAGGCGTGGCCATTTGCTCACGGGCTGTCGCACCTTGCGCTGGCAACTACGTCTTCGTCGCGCTGGCAACGCGGCTTGGGCGATTTGCTCTCGCACTCGGCGCACCAGCACTCCTTGTGCCGCCTCGTCCATGAGGCCCTGCGCTGCCTCCAGCACCAGTAGCAGCGCTACGGTGTGCTCCAAACAGTGGCTCATGCTGATGCGCAGCGCTCCTGCCTGCCGGACTTCTTCATCCTCACTGCTCTGTGCGCAGGCTAGTCGCTCCTCAGCCACCAGTGAGCCTGGCGATGAGGAGCGCGGCGAGTTCTTGCTGTGCTGTCTCGGTGCGTTGTGCGCTGAGCAAATGCCCTCCGTGAAGCACGAGCTTGAGTTCTTTGTAAAAGACTTCCTGTTCCCAGCGCTTCGCATACAACGCCAACAACTCACGCGCACTGCCCTGCTGCACGCTCAGGCTCGTCCACAGCCGCACCTTCACCCACTCTCCAGCGGCGTTGCGCACTCGCCCCACGATCTCGCGCACTGGCAACTCGCTCTGGCGCATCGGCGGATGTTTGCGCGGGCGGCCCCGCGCTTTGTTCGCCTCGGGTGTCTGCTTCTCGTCAGCTTTGGACGGAGCTGTTGTTGACGAGTCTGCGCATGGGCTCTCACGCTCGCGCAGACTCACCACCACCTCCGCACTGCCATCGGCATGCACGCTTTGCACTCGCACGGAGAGCTTTTGCCGCACTCGGACCAAAAAGTGACTCTGCGTGCGCTGCGAATGTTTTTGCAGTTCTTTGAGCATCGGAGCCTGCCCGTAATAGCGGTCGGCGATGAGCAGGCTGCGAGCTTGGTAGCGCGGCGAGCAGCGGATCGGCCAGCGATTTCTCATTGAGCGCACCCAGTGACATCGATACGGCCAGCGGTGCATGGGTGCCGAGCTCGACCAGCGTGCTCATGGAGAGCTTGGCAAAGGCTGCCTGCGCACGACGACTGCGGCTTTTGGGCACTTGGGCGTTGATCTGCACGGTGTTAAGCAGGTTCCACTGCCCACCGTCGATGCCGACCAAGCGCAGCCCGGCGAAAAAACACGCTGGATGCCGCTGCTCACAGGCTAGCGGCACCAGGGAGTGGCGCATGCAGGCATCGAAAGCTTGGGTGGATATCTTCAAACGACGCTGGCTTAGCGCCGCGGAGCCTGATGCGCACAGCAAAATAACGACCGATGATCTGCTGTAGGCTGCCGCAAGCGTGCAGACTTTGGGCGACCATGCCGGCGATGAGTTGCCAACCGAGAAGTTTGCGTCGCGGCCCTTGGTGCGTTGGCTCTGCCCGCAGTTCCTCGGGCAACTGCTCGACGCCGAGTTTTTTGCGGATGCGTGCAGAGAGATGATGTTCGTATCGCGGTGGGCTGGATGGCTTTACCATCTACCGCTAGTTGACTCAGCTACTCAGTTGTACAGCACTCTTTTCGCCCCTCTTCGCTTTTTTGCTTAGCGGCATTGGGCCTAGGTGCTCGGCGCTAGCTCAGAGGCGATTTCTGCGGCGATCTGCATCAGGCGGGCTTTTTCGGTCTCAGTGAAGTCGTAGGCGATCATTTTGCCGATACCCAGTGTGCCGCAGAGTCGGCCGGTGAGGGGCTCTAGGCATGGCACGGCCAGTGAGCCTTGAACCTGGGTTTTTTTCGCGTCCGGCTTCGCTACTCCACTGGTATCGGTCTGTAGATTGCAGATTTCCACTGGCTCACGGCGCTGTGCGGCGGCTCCAGCCACTCCTTTACCCACAGGGATGGTCTGGATGACGCCCATGAGCATCTCTGGGATACCACGGTGGCTAACGAGCTTCAGCATGCCATCCACAGGGTCGATCCGGTGGAGTATACCGGTGACACAGTCGAAGCTGGAGAGGGTTTCGGTGAGGAATGTGTTCCAGTCGCGGTTGGTGACAGTGCTTGAGTTCATAGCGAAGTAAATAGGATCAAATATAGAACGATTCTGATCCTCCAGACTATCGTGCTTACTCCACCTCGGGCACGGGACGGTCCACGGAGTTTTTCCCCCAGCGATCCTCTAGTGTGTAGGCGAGATGAGGGGTGTAGAGCTGGGGCTCCAGGAGGAAGCTGTCGTGGCCCTTATCACTATGCACGGTGATGTGCATGTTCGAGACGCCGGCTTTTTCCAGATGCGATACCAGCTCTGCCTGCTCCTCTGGGTAGAAGCAGAAGTCGCTGTCGATGCTGAAGATGAGGTAGTGCTGGCCTGCGGCACGCGACCGCGCAAAGAGCGCATCGTAGCTCTCCACGCCGGCATCACGCAGTGGATCAAAGCGCAGCCACATATCCGCGATGCGTAGATAGGTGTTCGCGTCGAATCGCTTCACGAATTTTTTTCCCTGATGCAGCATGTAGCTCTCCACATTGTGCTGCACGCGATACCAGCTCAGGGTGTCTCCTCCCTGCTTGAGGTCCTGCCGCGCACGCCGCTCGATCGCGTCTAGGTGCACAAAGGTCTTGTGACTGATCATGCGGGCCAAAGCTAGGCCATACTCGGGCTCGGCCCCATTTTGATAAGCTCCGCCATGAAAATGCGGATCGTTCTCGATAGCCAGCACCTGCTCAAAGAGTGTCAGACGTGTGAGCACCGTCGTGCGACAGCCAGTGGCCACGGGAATGACGAGTTTCACCCGCTCAGGATGCAGCGTAGCCAGATTGATCGCCAATAAGCCGCCCACGCTCGCTCCGATCACCGCATGCAGCTTTTTGATCCCCAGAGAGTCCAGCAGCGCGAGCTGTGATGCCACCACATCGCTCGTGCGCACGGCTGGGAAGTCCCGACCGTAGGGCTTGCCCGTCACTGGATGGATCGAGGTGGGGCCACTGCTGCCGTAGCAGCCACCCAGGTAGTTCGCACAGATGATGAAGTAGCGCTTCGTATCCAGCGCCTTGTCAGGACCGATAAAAAGATCCCACCAGCCGTGGTGGCAGTCCTCGGTCCAGCGCTCGCCCACTCCCTCGACGCTGGTATTCACTCCAGCCGCGTGCTGGCTGCCGGAGAGGGCGTGAAAGAGCAGGATGGCGTTCGATTTGGAGGCGTTCAGCTTCCCGTAGGTCTCGTAGGCCACGGTCACACCTGGCAGCGCATCACCCGATGCGAGCATGAAGGGCTCCTCCGCGCTCCCGGTGTGAAAAAACTTGGTGCTGACATCATTGATCGCCGCTTTGGACATGAGGCGCGGAAGAAACAATCTCACAGCCAAAGCGCAAGCGGCGCTTCCTCAGGCATTTTCATTGCAGTTTTCGCAAATTTGCTGCTTTCCCATTTTCCTTACTGCCTCTAAGTTCCGCCCTTGTGACCCCCTCACGCATGTATCTTAGCCTTTGGTTCGGCCTACTTCTGAGCGCCCAGACGGGATGCTCCACTTCGGATAAAAAAGACACCTCGCTCGCTGCGGCGGATGTCTCTACTCCCATGTCCGTCGATCAAGTGCGCCGCGCAGTCCCTTTTGAAGACGTCACCGCACAAAAGCCCAAGGACGTGCCCAATCCCATCACGCGGCAGTTCAATACGCCCTCCGCGCTGCCCACCACCCCGCCCGCAGGCGTCCGCGTCTCCTACAACTCGGTCAAAACCGACCAAAAGATCCTCGCGATGACCTTTGATGATGGTCCGCACCCCTCCCTCACCCCAAAGCTGCTCGACATCCTCAAGGAGCGGAACATCAAGTGTACCTTCTTCCTCATCGGTCGGCAGGTAAAGATGTATCCAGACATCGTACGGCGCATCGTTGAAGAGGGGCATGAGCTCGGGAACCACACCTGGACGCATTGCAGCCTCACCAGCCGCTCCGATGCCCAGATACGCAGTGAGATGCAGCAGTCCGCCGACGCCGTCTATGAAGTCGCAGGCGTCCGCCCCCAGCTCATGCGCCCGCCCTACGGAGCCATCAATTCCCGCATCAAAGACATGATCTTCAGCGAATTCGGCTACGCCACCATCATGTGGTCGGTCGATCCCATGGACTGGCGCCGCCCCGGTGTCAGCGTCGTCACCAGCCGCCTCGTCAATGGCGCACATCCTGGTGCCATCATGCTCGCGCATGACATCCATCCGCCCACCATCCAGGCCATGCCAGCGATGTTTGATCAGCTCATCGCCAAAGGCTATCAGTTCGTCACCGTGAGCCAGCTCATGAATCTGGAAAAGGCATCCATGCCCGTCGGTGTCGTCGTGAAGCCAGAGGAGGCCACCAGCACCAAGTCCTCCAAAAAAGCTCGCATTCAGTAGCTCCCCGCTACTCAGAAAAGCGAAAGCTGCGCAGCATCCGAGTCTCCCACGAGCTGAAAGCTCGCCCTTGGACGCCGCCGGGCCACCTCGATCGTTGCAGTCGGTTTACGACGCTCCGCACAGACCACCCGCGCTTCTTTGGCACCCGCTGAGTCCAACACCGCACGGATGCGGCGAATCACCAGCGCTGGATCATTGCAATCATCGCTCAGATGCCCCAGCACCACGTTACTCAGCTCGGGATGCGCCACTTCTGTAAGTAGCTCCGCCGCTTGATCATTGCTCAGGTGCCCATGGCGACTGGAAATGCGCTGCTTCGTGGACCACGGGCGCTTCGTATCCGCATCGAGCAGTTGCGTATCGTAATTCGCCTCGATGAAAAGCGTGTCAGAGCCGCGCAGCCGATCCTTCACCAGATTCGTCACAAAACCCGCATCACTCAGCACCCCTAGCCGTGCATCCGCATCCGCCAGGATAAAGCCCACCGGGTCCACCGCATCATGCGGCACGGGGAAGCTCTCGATACGCACATCACGGTAATCGAAGGCACTACCAGTCTGCATCACACGCCACGCAGGCGTGGTGCGGAACTTGATACTGCCCAGCAGATGCTCCTGCGTCAGCGCCGTGCAGAAAAGCGGCAATGCACGGCCCCGACTCAGCACCTCCAGCCCACCCGTGTGATCCTGGTGCTCATGCGTCAGCAGGATGCCATCCAGATCATCCAGTGAGTAACCGCATGCCTCCAGCCGCAGCACGATCTGCTTCGCACTCAGCCCCGCATCCAGTAGCAGCGTGGTGCTGCCCGTGGAGATCACGGCGCAGTTACCCGAGCTGCCACTGCCTAAGACGGTGAGATGAAGCATGATGATGTTAAAAGAAACGAAGAAGTATGAGGCAGCTCGGCATCAGCAGCAGGTGCTTTTCAAAGAAGAAATGTCGCAAAGCATGGCAACCGCATGAAACAAGGCTTTAAATGTCGGAGGCCGACTTTTTGACAGGATTATTCAGGATTTAGGGCTTGGCTACTTATTGGCTACTTATTACCTTTGGCCCAATCGCGAGTGGCATAGCCGGTGAGCTCTTCGAGCAGCAGGCGGAATCTCTCCCAAGGGATGACGTCTCGCAGCTTGAGAATGCCAATGGTTTTGGCGGCAACATCCTGTTCGTGCTCAGTGGCGGAGAACAATCAGCCGCCTCGTTCTGTTTTGCCGTAACGCTTCATGGCCACCTCTTATGCCCCATGTTTGCGTTCGAAGTAAGCATGGCCCGGTGTAATGAGGTATCTAGAGGTACCCTTAATATAATTGGCGCTACTTCACGATCAGCGCCGCATTCACTTCGCTGTTTTCGCCGACGGTGAAGGTTTGGCGTTTGGTGCCGACTTGATGGACGATGATGAGGGCTTTGTTCCAGCCGGGGGTGGGATCGGCACCGAGCCAGTTGGGGTTGGCGTAGAAGCGTGCGCCAGGCTCTGCGAGCAGGGCTTTCACTCGGTCGGTGACATCGGCAAAGGCGGTGCCGGAGCCATAGACGGCGGAGATGAGGTTCACTGGAATGCGCTGGGGGGCTGGCGCTGGTTTGCCGTTGGGGAGGAGCTTGGTGAAGCTGGCGTCAGCGATGCCGAGGGAGAGCGATGGGGTGTTCCAGAGGTTTTCATACTTCGCTAGGTCGCAATAGCCTGTCATCTCGATGAGGTCGCCTTCGCGTAGCGTGGCGAGTTTTGGGAGAAAGTTCTCAGCCTTCCACTGGCTGACGAAAAGGCGGATGTAGTAGCCTTCATCGGCGGGGAGATTGCCCCAAACGACGAAGCGGCCCCAGAAGTCCACGCCACGCACCTTGAAGCGCATCTGTGCGGGTCGGCGGGTATCGACGAGCTTGGTTTTCAGGATGCCGTTGGCGACTTCTTTTGTGCATCGGCCCAGTTGCGTGCGTTTTCGGGGTCGAGATCTTTCGGGATGGCAGCGAGGAAGTCGCGGTAAGTGCGCAGGGGCTTCTGGGTATTGGCTGGGGCTGCCACAGGATCGGCAGCATGTAGAGGCCACACTGGGGCAAAGAGGAGAAAAAGGAGGGTGGTGGCGGTTTTCATGGGTTGTATCGCTGGGTGCACTTGTATGGCTCGGACTGTGGCCCGTGTTTGTAAAGGGTGTGTCAGTTGGTCAATGACTTCATTTTTCATGAGTTGTTTCTCATCACGCAGCCAAAGCGCAGTCGGTGCACTTCTCTGTGTCGAAAAAGGTGAAAGGAACTGTTTGTCTTGGCACTCTTCATGCCAAAGGAGAGGAGATGACACTCCTCCAGCAACTGCATACTGACAATCCCGTGGCCCACGACCTGCTGATCTTCAGCATCATCGTACTCGCTGGGATTGGGTTGGGGAATGTCCGAGTGGCAGGGGTCAAATTAGGTGTGGCGGGGGTGCTCTTCACCGGGCTGGCGGCTTCTCACTTTGGCATGCGGCCAGAGACGGAGGTGGCGCACTTTTTAAAAGACTTCGGTCTGGTGCTCTTCGTCTTTGCTCTGGGGATGCAGATGGGGCCGGGTTTCTTTGCCTCCTTGCGCCGCCAGGGCCGCATGCTCAACGGTTATGCCTTTTTGCTGGTAGGGCTGGGGGCTCTGGTGGCGCTGGTGGGTGGCTGGATATTCAAGATGCCGCTGCCTGCGGTGGCCGGCATATTCGCTGGTGCTACTACCAATACTCCCGCACTCGGGGCGGTGCAGCAGACGCTCGTCTCTACCCATGCGGATGTAGAGCTCGTGACTCTGCCTGCGCTCTCCTATGCTGCTACCTATCCGTTGGCCATCGTGGGCATCATCCTTTCACTCATTCTGCTGCGCATTTTCTTCAAGATCAACGTGGCTGCTGAGGCTGAGCAGTTCCGGCAGGAGCAGGGGCTCGGAGTGGAGCCTCTCCAGCGCATGAATCTCCTCGTCGAGAATCCGAATCTCGATGGTGTCTCCATCAGCAGTGTGCCCGGCCTCCATGAGACCAATGTCGTCATTTCACGCTATCGCGCCGCTGCTAGTGCCGAAGTGATCGCGGCCACACCAGAGACAAAACTCCACGTCGGTGATGCGATTATGGCCGTCGGCACAGAGCATAATCTGGAGCAGTTTTGTCGCGTCATCGGCCGAGTGAGCTCCGAGAATCTCATGAAAGCTCCTGGCAGTGTTACCTACCGCCGTGTTGTCCTCACGAATAAACGCATGCTCGGCAAAACCGTGCATGAACTCGGTCTTGAGCATTTACATAACGTCACCGTCACGCGGGTGAGTCGTGGAGACCTCATTTTCACTGCTCTGCCAGACCTACGACTCCAGTTTGGAGATATGCTCCAGCTCGTCGGTGATGAGGAGTCGCTCAACACGGCGACCAAGGCGGTAGGGAATGCCGTACAAATGCTCCAGGAAACTAAATTTGCCGCCATCTTCGCCGGTATCCTGTTGGGGGTGCTGCTGGGACTCTATCCCTTCCGCATTGAGGGGCTGCCGGCTCCGGTGCGATTGGGACTGGCTGGTGGGCCACTGGTCATGGCGATCCTGCTCAGTCATTTGGGACGACTTGGTCCCATGGTCATGCACATGCCGCTGAATGCGAACCGCGCCTTGCGTGAACTGGGGATCATTCTGTTTTTGGCGAATGTCGGACTGCTCTCTGGCGAAAAATTTGTCAGCACCGTTTTTTCTGCCCAGGGACTCCAGTGGGTGCTCCTCGGTATCTGCGTGACGGTGCTGCCGCTGCTCATCGTCGGCTTCATCGCTCGTAAGTGGCATGGCCTGAATTTCATGACTCTCTGCGGTCTTCTCTCTGGAGGCATGACCGATCCGCCCGCACTGGCCTTTGCCACCAGCATGGCACGTAGTGACTCGCCCGCTATCGCCTATGCTGCCGTCTATCCGCTCACGATGCTGCTGCGAATCATCGCGGCACAGATTATCGCACAATTTGGTAGTTGAGGAGCTGCGCAGTATCATCGTGCGTTGCTTTGGCATCCTCACACTCGACCCTTTTCTCCCATGACTCTTCTTTCGGGCATCATTCCGCCGCTCGTCACACCATTGCGTGACCGCGATACACTGGACATCGCTGGATTGGAGCGGCTCATCGAGCATCTCATCAGCGGCGGCGTCAGCGGCCTCTTCATCCTCGGCACCACGGGCGAGGGGCCGAGTCTGAGCTATCGCCTCCGCCGCGAATTGATCGAAAAAACCTGCCAGTTGGCGAAAAGCCGCGTCCCCGTGCTCGTGGGCATCACGGACACCGCTTTCACCGAGAGTGTGCACCTCGCCCGCTTCTCCGCTGAGGCTGGGGCCACCCATGTCGTGCTGGCGCCGCCGTATTATTTCCCCGCAGCTCCGCCAGAGATGCTGGAATATGTGCAGTCGCTCGTAACGGAGATGCCGTTGCCGCTGTTTCTCTACAACATGCCTGGTTTGACGAAGGTCAGCTTCGAGCTCGATCTCGTGCGTCGTGCTCTGGACATGCCTGGGATCTGTGGGGTCAAAGACAGCTCCTGCGACATGATTTACTTCCACCGTCTGCTCGAAATCGCCAAGCAGCGCCCTGATTGGAGTGTGCTCGTCGGTCCAGAGGAGCTCACCGCAGAGGCCGTGCTGCTCGGTGGCCATGGCGGCATCAATGGCGGGGCCAATTTGCACCCGAAACTCTACGTCCAGATGTATCAAGCTGCCGCTGCGCAGGATCTCCAGCGCACCCGCGAGCTGCATGCTCAGGTGATGCAGCTCGCTGGAGCCATCTACACCGTCGGCAAGCATAAAAGCGCGATCATCAAAGGCATTAAATGTGCCCTCAGTCTGCTCGGTATCTGTGATGACCACATGGCAGAGCCCTTTCAGCGATTTCGCCCCGCCGAGCGTGAGCTCATCCGTGAGCGCCTGACTGCCCTCGGACTACTGAGCTGAGGGTGTGTGCGTCTGTTGGTGAAAAACAAAAACGACCCGCCTGCATGAGCGATGCGAGGCGGGCCGTGTGGAGAGGGCAGGGGGCGCTTACTTGATTTCTGCGGTCCAGAAGGTGTTCCAGTCGTCGAGATTGTTCAGATCGACCGCGCCGGGGATGACGCTGCCGTCGTCGTTCACGCCGCAGGCATCGAGGATGCCTTTGCGTACATCGTCACCATGGATGTAACCACGGATCGCGGCGTTGTGCTTGTAGATGTCTGCTTTGGTGAGTTTCACACCGGGATAGGAGCGCACCCAGGACTCGAGCTGTGTGTAGCTGGGCTTGGTGGCGATGAATTCGAGGAATTTGCCCTCTTCGATGCCGAGCGCACCGAGGGTCATGGCGTCATAGCCTTTGCCGCAGCCGGGATAGTCTGGGTGCAGCTTGCCAGCGGCAGCGAGGGAGGCTTTTTGCCATAGGCGTGGCAGGTGCAGTACGCCGAGAGGGCCGGCGACGCCGGAACTGATGAGGGGAACGATCTGGCTCATGATTTCAGAGGATAGGTTGGAGTTCAGGTTTAAGATAACGGGTGTCCGCAGAGTGCAGGCAGCATTGGGAGTGTGACTGTTGGTGCTGCGTGCGGCAAGAAGGAATTACTGAGTTGGTTGCACAGACCGAGCACGCATCCTAATGACTGCGCATGGAAGAGTCTTATCAGCAGCGTTTCGGTGGTATCGCACGGCTTTATGGCGTGGCAGCACTGCCGCGTCTGTCTGCTGCCCATGTCGCCGTGGTGGGAGTGGGGGGCGTGGGGTCCTGGGTGGTGGAGGCGCTGGCTCGCAGTGGCGTGGGCCGTCTGACGCTGATCGACATGGATGACGTGTGCATCACGAACACCAATCGCCAGCTCCCAGCGCTGGCGCATACTGTGGGTAGGCCAAAGGTGGCCGTGCTGGCAGAGCGTGTGGCAGAGATCCATCCGCAATGCCGCGTGGAGCAGGTGATCGAGTTCCTCACGCCTGCGAATGCGCAGCGATTGCTGGCAGGTGATTTTGATTTTGTGGTGGATGCAGTGGATCGCACGTCGATCAAGGCGCAAATCATCGCCACATGCCGTGCACGCGGATTACCCGTGATCACCAGTGGCTCTGCTGGTGGGCGGCGTGATGCCACAGCGATCAAGGTGGCAGATCTCGGCCTAGCAGGTGGAGATGCCCTACTCAAAGGCACCCGGCAATGCCTGCGCAGTGATCACGGCTTCCCCAAGAGCCCAGAGGGTCGCTCGATGGAGTTCGGAGTGCCATGTGTTTTTTCCACGGAGAAAGCGCAGTATCCGCAGGCGGATGGAACGTGTAAACTCACGCCAGAGCCCGGTGCTGAGGCTGGACTACGGCTGGACTGCGCAGCAGGCTTCGGTGCGGCCACGTTCGTGACGGGCACATTTGGCTTTGTACTGGCGGGTGAGGTGGTGCGGCGACTGTGCGGCCTGTGAGGGCTGCTTTTGAGCAACGAGCAGTTTAACAGCCATGCGGCTCCTTGGGAAATGGCGATCAAACTATCCCTGGGCAAGCTGCACCTCCAAGTGGACTATGATCTTATCTTCCCAGATGTGCTGGATGCGAATGGCTTCACTCTTCTCACGCCAACGCTGGAGCACTACAAACAGCTCATCACCCTGCCACGATACCACGGGGATCCATTTGACCGGCTCATGATCTCGCAGGCTCGCTCAGAAGGTCTCTCGATGATGACCTGCGACGAGAAGTTCGCCGAATACAGCATGCCTACAGTGTGGTAGAAGGTGATTTGGTGGGGCGCACGCGTCTCGCGTGCTGCTCCTGTATCCTGACGCTGACGCGATGGTTGAAGCGACTTGAAACTTGGAACGAAGCGCAAGGATCGAGGGCGAGTAGGCTTTGGGGCAGCGGAGCGGTTGGATAGGTCATGCTTTACGTTTGCCATTCTAGTGGATAGTTTGAGCGCGATGGGGCATTGACTCCAGCGGCAGACAAACACCTTTTTACCTATGCACTTGTCCTCATTTATGAAGCATCTGTTTATCTTCGCTGTCTTGGTCGGTCTGTTTTCAGCCTCCACCCAGGCCGAGCCAGTGGCGGACCTCAAAAGCGAACTGAAAGCCAGACGCAAGGTGGTGAATGACTGGTTCAAGGCGGAGCTCATCAAGCTCGCACAACGAGCGAGGACCGATGATGAGCGCAGAAAAGTCATGACGGCTTGCGACTGGGAATGTGACGCGGGACAAGCTGGTGTGACCACGCTCACCTTGAAGGAAGGCGGTAACGGAATTCATCATTATGTGGGAGAGGCCTTTGCCTGGTCCAGCGAGGGGTGGGAGGTGAAGATGGTGCTTTCGAAAGGCGCGATTGCGACGCTCAAGATTAACCCCAACACACTCAAATACACGGGCAAAGATTTCGACGGAAAGAATACCATCAAAGGAAGCCCGAAACTGGAGCCCTGACGTCTGAATTTGGTTTCGGGCTGGTTTAGAACCATTTTGTCCATTTTTGGCATCATCCATGAGGTGGGGCATGCAGATGATTAGATAACCGGCTATCGAGCCAGCAACAACAAATGCAACTTAGAACCTGGCTACTTATTCAATCCACATGATGATACAGAACCAGTATGGACTCCTGGAAATTAATTTTGCGAAATAAAAAACTAACAGGCTTAATTTTATTCGTCTGCCTGTTGTTTACATTTGCATGGCTCGTACAGGCATTGATTCGAGCGAAAAATGCACAAACTCCAAATGCATGGATTCAGCAGGCAAATAATATGAGGCAAGTTGGCATTATCCTGTGTTCTTATCTTGAAAATCATAAAGGAGAAATGCCTCATTCCATTGCTGAGTTAAAAGAGTGGTCAGTAAATCAATCAGATTTCAAAGACTCGATTTATTCGCCAATTTGGCAATTCGCTGATCCATCAACCCAGAAAGTATTTCAGTGGCAACTTGCATTAAAAAAGAATCTCTACCCCTTGTATGCTCCTGTGACATGTCAAAATGATGAACGTTATAAATCAAAAAGACTAGTTTTGATAAAATGCGAGAAGGGACAAGTTAGCTATGGTTTTGTCGATGAGATAATATTTCAGAATGAGGTTCGCTAAGGAAGCTGAAACAGCATAAAAGCATTTGTTATCCTCACATATCTCAATAAGTAGAATAAGTAGCCAGATTTACGGTTGCCTTTGCTGTTGCGAATGACCCTTGTGGCCCTGCTTATAGACCGCCTCCGCCGCCGGTAGGTATCCGTCAAACGTAGCGCATGGGGCTGACGTAGCCCAGTGTCAGCCAAGCGAGGGCATGCAGCCTTCAGCCTTTGTAGCGATCAAGTGTGTCGTAGCCGCGAGGCTCAGCTTGATGAGTTGGAGCGCAGCGGCATGAAGGGCCAGCCTTTCGCACGAATGGCTGGGATCGACTGCCAGACCATTGCTTCGTGGATTCAAAAGTGCCGCCTTGCGAGCGGCGACGATGCTAAGCTGGCTCAAAAATCAGCTTCCAAGTCTGGCACAGCGCCCCGCAAGGCTGCGCTTCAGGTCGCCGAGATGGCGGAGCCATACTTTGCGAGATTTGGTCTAGCCGCGCTTATGCCGGTCCCAGCCACGGTCATCATGGCGATGGCGGTCACGGCGGCCTCTGCCGTGATCCTCTTCATCGTCGTAATCAGGCTGCTTCCTGGCGGGGGCAGCTCCTTTGTGCCCACCGCCGCCACCGCCACCGAAATCACGGCGTGGGGGCCGCTCCTCCCGTGGGCGTGCTTCGACGATGCGGATTTGGCGGCCTTCGAGCTCGGAGCCATTGAGCCCATGCATGGCGGCGAGCGCCTCGGTTTCCACGGGCATATCTACGAAGGCAAAGCCGCGCGGGCGGCCTGTCTCGCGATCCATCATCACGCGGGCGCTGGATACGGTGCCGTAGGCCGCAAAGGCAGCCATCAAATCGTCATCAGTGGTCGAATAGGGCAAGTTGCTGACATAGAGATTCATAAGAAAACAGGAGGCAACAGGCTGAAGGCTAGAATAAACCCGAAAAAGTGTCAATCCGTGCCTTTGGGGGCGATTCCAAGTGGCCGAGGTTGGTCGAAAAGGAGGGTGTAGAATCTGCTTGCAGCAGTGCGGTTGAATTCGCTATGCATCGCGCCGTCTGAGATATCCTCACCTGCATCCATATCATGAAAAAACTCCTTCTTGCCCTCACCTTCATCCTGACCGCTGGCCTCACGCATGCTGCTGAGGCGCTCAATACCGTGTGCCCCGTGTCTGGTAAGCCCGTAAACGCGGCGATCACGAGCCAATACAGCAAAACCGTCGCCGTCTGCTGCAATAAGTGCAAAGCACAGTTCAATGCCACACCGAAGGCATATCTGTCGAACATCCTCGCTGCCGTCACCGGCCAGTGCCCTCTGAGCAAAAAGAAATCGGATAGCGCCATCACGGTCTCCTATGCCCGCCAAGTCGCCTTTGCGGATGCTGCGAGCAAGGCAGAGTTCGATAAGGCTCCGGACAAGTGGATCAAAGAAGTCCGCCAATAAGTCTAGCGCGGCACAAAGAGCCTCTTTTCCCCCATGCGGAGCCGTTTAACAGCGGCTCCGCTTTTTTATCGAGTGCAAGAATGCTCCTCAGTGGCCTGTTCCATCCCTCTACGCATGAAAACGCTCACTGTACTGACTCTCGCGCTCGCCACCGCCGCCACTGCGGCAGATTTGAAATTCAAAAAACACACACTCACGGAGGAATTCGTCGCGGAGGGGGCTCACTTCGCTGATTTCGATCACGATGGCGACAACGACATCTGCTCTGGGCGCTTCATCTGGAAAGGCCCCGATTTCAAGGAACGCGTCGCTTTTGCGCCGAAGTTTGAAAAAGAGCCCTACGACCCTGCAAAGGGTTACAGCGACTTTTTCCTCACCTACACCCATGATTTCAATGGGGACGGCTGGAGTGACATCCTAGCCTACTCTTGGCCAGGAAAGGAAACCTGGGTCTTTGAGAATCCACAGAACAAAAAGGAAGAATGGCCGCGTCACACCATTTTTGACATCACGGACAATGAGTCCCCGGACTTCCGTGACATGAATGGGGACGGTAAACCGGAGTTGGTGTGCCACACGGGCGGCCAGCTCGGCTATGCGGAGATTGATTGGGGCAATCCGCTGGGCTCCAAAGCTCGCTTTCGCCCCATCACGCCGAAATCGCCTGAAAATGACAAAAAATACTTCAAGTACACCCATGGCTATGGCGCGGGTGATGTGAATGGAGATGGTCGTGCAGACATCCTCGATAAAGAAGGCTGGCGCGAGCAACCTGCTGATAACAAAGCGGACAGTGAGTGGAAATTCCACCCGCAGGCCTTCCAAAAGGCAGGTGGCAGCCGCGGTGGCTCCTTCTTGCTCGTTTACGATGTGAACGGGGATAAAATCAACGACGTCATTACTGGCTACGACGCCCATGGTTTCGGCTTCGGCTGGTTCGAGCAGAAAGCAGATGGCAGCTTCATCCAGCATGATCTCATGGGTGCCACTGAGGCGGAAAGCGCGGTCGGCGTGAAATTCAGCCAGCTTCATGCCATGCAGCTCGCAGATATGAATGGGGACGGCGTCATGGATGTGGTCACTGGCAAGCGCCGCTGGGCTCACGGCCCGCTCAAAGATGATGAACCGAATGCTCCGCCCGTGCTTTACTGGTTCGAGATCAAACGTGGCAGCAACGGTGGCGCAGAGTTCATCCCGCATCAAATCGACGACAGGAGCGGGGTGGGCACCCAAGTCACGCCAGGTGATGTCAATAAGGATGGCAAGCTCGACGTCGTCGTGGGTAATAAAACAGGCGTCTTTGTTTTCCTCCAAGAATAGGAGTAGGCATTGCTGCTTCAGCCTTTATTCTTGGGCGTGTTTCGTTTCCTCTGCCGCACTCTGCTTTTACTTCTGGCCAGCTTTATACTGGCCGTCGGTATTTATGCGAATACGCAGCGCTTTAGCGTCCGGTGGCGTGGATTTGTGATGCAGGAGCTGGAGAAACATGGTGTATTCATCGACTTTGCTCGGTTGGTCATTAATCCGACGGGCGGGTTGGTGGCGGAGGATGTGCGATTGTTTAATGATGGCTCTCGTCGGGCGCAGATCGCGGCAGTGAGCCATCTGAATCTCGATGTGAATCTCACCCGCCTCATCAATGGCGAAGTGCGGGTGGAGTCGCTCGTGTTAAGTCATGCAAATGTGTCTCTTCCCGTGGACCCAGACCGTCCAGATCTGACGGTTGTTTCATTGGAGGATCTGAATGCGCAGGCGGTGCTCGATGGCAATCAGATCGACATCCGGCACGCACGCGGCCTGCTCTCTGGCCTGCGACTGGACATCCATGGAGTGCTGATCCTGCCGACGAAAACAAAGGACGATGAAGACAAAGCTACTGCACTGGAGCGGCTGAAATTCATCCGCCAGTATCGTGCGCAGGTGCAGAATGTGCTGGACTGGCTGGCACGCTTTCAGTCGCCGGAGCCGCCACAGATCACTGTGGAGGTGAGTGGTGATTTTAATAAGCCGCAGGACATCCAGGCGGAGGTTTCCTTCCAGGCTGAGGAGCTGCGCTTTGAAAACTACGTCTGGAGTGAGATTCATGCCGTGGCAGGCTATGACAGCGGCATGATCGATGTGCGCCGGCTGCGCTTGGCAGATCGTTTGGGGCAGATCGAGGCGACAGCGACTTGGCGCATGGGCGCGGACCGTGCTCGTTTCCGCATGACTTCCAGCGCAGATATTCCTGCGCTGGCCCGCACCTTTTTCGATGTGGAGGCTCTGAATGAGGCGGTTTTTTATGAGCCGCCGGATCTTTCGATCGAGGGCTATTGGTTCCCCGGCATCAACAAGGGCAAGGAAGCCGCCGAACGTGTCTTTCCGGCTGAAATCACCGGGAAAGTCGAGTGCAAACGCTTCGGCAGTCGGGGGGCGATTTTTGAGGGCCTCACAGCCAGCATCGGCGTGAATCCAGATGGCTTCTATATCCGCGATGCTGAGCTGCGGCATAAAACCGGCACCGTGGACATCCAGTTGATGCGCCACCGCGAGCAGGGGGTGCGCTACGATGCCACCCTGCGGATGGACCCGAATGTGCTGGTGCCTTTTGTCATCCGTGAAAAGACGCGTGATCTGATCCGCCGCTTTGAATTCGATGAGAAATCCCACATCGACGTACAAGTCGCCGGCGAGGGGCCTTCATTCGTGCTTCAAGATGGCGTAAACTCTGGCCACGGGGTGCTGCGGAATTTCCGCTACAATGGGGTGTATCTGGAGGAGATGGAGGCGGATCTGGCCTTCCAGGGTTTCTTCCAAAACTTTCGCAATGTGAGCATTCGCCACCCAAAAGGGCCTGCTACGGCCGAGGACGTTTTCCTCAATGATGAGCAGAAGTGGGTGCGTCTGACCAAGGTGCATGCCGCAAGTGACACGCCAGATTTGTTGCGGTGTTTTGCGGCGAAAACAGCGGAGCATATCGAGAAATACCGCCTCACCGTCGGAACGAATGTCACCGTGGATGGCACCATCGGCATCCGTGAGCCGAAGTACAATGACTACCAAGTCACCTTCCACTCGGAGAGCGGCGAGGGGCACTACACCTTCCTGGGTGATGATCACACCATACTCTCGCCGGATGGTGTGGTGCGTGTGAAGGAGCGCATCTTGTCCTTTGATGTGAAAGGGAGCCTTTTCCAGCGCCCCTTTCGTGCGGTGGGGCAGACGGACCTCACGCCAGAGGTCACGGCGTGGAATGTCGATGTCGAGGCCGGAGCCTATCCCTATGAAGTGCTGGCCACCAAGGTGCCTGTCACGAATGCGCGGGCGAGAGTGAGCAGTCAGGGCCAGGATGTGCTCTTTGATGTGCAGGGAGGGGCTTTTGGCCGCCCATTCCGTGCCACGGGCCGCACGGATGCACGGGCGGATGTGAATGACTGGAGTGTGAATGTGGATGCGGGGCTTTTCCCGTATGAGGTGCTCTCCAAGACGCTCGACTTCACCGGCGTGCATGCTGAGGTGGATAAAAAAGGCAGCCATATCGCATACGATGTGAAGTCCACTGTGCTCGGTGGCGGCATGACGCTGAAAGGCACGCTCGATGAGTCTCGCACGCCAAATCCGTATGCAGGTGAGTTGCGGCTCGATGCGATGAATTTCTCCCAGTTTGCCAAAACTTACTCACGCAATGACGATACGAGCCAGGGAGACCTGAGTGGTCATTTTAAATTCACTGGCCGCATGGATGACTGGCCTGCGCTGAAAGGCGGGGGCTCGCTCATCATCGTGAATGGCAATCTCATGTCGGTGCCGATCCTGGGGCCGCTCACACCGCTGATCGGCGCTATTTTGCCAAAGCCCATCGCGGGCTACAACATCGCCAAAGAGGCGGATTGCACCTTTGAGATCGCGGATGGCTTCTTCCGCACGCGGGATCTGGAGGCGCTGACGACGAGCTTCCGTGTGACGAGCCGCGGTGATGTGAATTTCATCCGCGATGAGATCGACTTCGATGCGGAGGTGCGTGTGCGGGGCCTGCTGGGCATCCCGCTGATGCTGGTGAGCGAGCTTTTCGCCTTCCACGGCACGGGCACCGTAGCGGACTCTAAATGGACGCCGAAGCTGCTAGGCAGTGGTGCCAAAACAGCTCCAGTGGGTGCTCCCGCAGCCGCACCACCAGCCACAGGCGAGCCGCCGAAGAAACGCGGCTTCTTCCAGCGCTTTACGCCGCGCAAGCAGCAGACGCCGTAGTTTGCGCTGTCAGCGCGGACTCGCAGTCTCTAGACCAAACGGGAGAAAAGTGCTCAGTTCTCAGTGCAGAGTAGGTTCGCGAACTGAGCACTAAGCACTTTGGCGAGAGGCATACAAAAACACTCCGAACTCCCCTCCTTCTCAGCGTGTGCAAAAACACAACTCTACGCCTTCGTCACACGCTTCCAGAAGAAATCCAGCTCGCGGGCGAGCACACTCATGACTTGGGCGGGTGGGGCATGCAGGGAGCCGTTTTCGGATTCTTTGATGATGCGCTGCATGGCGTAGAGGGAGGCTACGTTGTTGGAATCGAGGTGGATGGCATCGACGATGGTGTCCACGGTTTCTGGGAAGGCATCACTGAGCTTCAGGATGGTCCAGCTTTGTTGCTCGCGGTCGGTTTTGAAGGTGACGAGCTTCACTTTCGGGGCTGGCTCGCCGAGTGAGGCTGCGGTGGCCTGGGACTCGGCCACTTTACCGGCGGTGAAGGTGGAGAGTGTGCGCCAGTAGGCACCATCGGCGAAGTTCGCGAGGCCGAAGACGATCTCGACTCCGTGGAGCGACCAGCTCATGGCATGACGCCCTGTGAGCCCCGGTAGCTCGTGCTCACTGAAGCGGACGAGGGGGAAGCGCCGACCTGCGAGGCGGATGAGCTCTCCGAGCTTGGTGAAATCGAGGGCGAGTGATTCTGCCTCTGCGCTCATTTGCAGACGCAGTGCCTCAAAGCGACCGAGCAGTGCATCACGCTCCGGTGTGACGACGGGTGTGGCTATGGCTGGGGGCTGTGGTGAGCTGGGTGGCGCTGGAGCAGGTGTCGGAGCGGCCATTTCTGTCGCTTGTCCATTTTCACCCGTGACTAGGGGCTGTCGCAGTTTGCCCAGCATCTCACGCAGTTTTTCAAAAGCACCTGCGCTACGCTCAGAGAGCTCCGTAGCGGCCAAAAGGGCTGGGGAGGGCGCTGCGGGGCTGTTTTCAGCCTCGGAGGACGATGGGACGTTCGTGGGTGCGAGATGCTGGATGACCGGCTGCGGGTCTTTTGGAGCCGCGGAGGCGCTAGGTGGCGTGGGCAGTGGTTTTTCGAGCTCCTGCGGCAGTGCAGCGATGGGCTCTGCGAGGCCCTCAGCCATCGTTTTGGCACGGAGGAGTGTTTCTGGGTCAAAGATCTGCCTGCGGTCATTTGCAGGCATGGGCTCGCTGATGGCCGGGAGGGCTTCATCGGCTTCCTCCTCGTCAATGTGGCTACTGGTGGCTTCGGAGAGTTCTGGAGTGGGGGATTCGTCGATGATGCCACGTGTGAAGGGCTCATCGGGTGATGGCGTGGTGTTTTGGAAAACCTCCCATTGCCGTGCGAGATGCCGCAGGAAGCCGCGTGCCGATACAGAGCCGAGCGGGCGGCCCAGGAAGTAGCGGGGCACATCGACGAAGCTCTCAAACTCACGCCGTTGCTCGGCGGTGACATCGGCGATGTCCAATCGCATGCGCAGTAGCTCGGAGGCATCTGCTTGGCCGAGGCCACGCAGGAGCATCTGGGAGCTGGTGAGGCGGTCCTCCATCGCGCTGGGCAGATGGTGGCCGAAGGTGGCCTGCCACACGTCTTGATTGAGGCTCATGACGACGTGCACGCCATCCATCTCCGCCATATCGAGTAGGAGCGAGGCGATTTTCAGTCCGGCATCTGGATTGCGATAATAGGCATCGAGATGGTCCACCATGAGCACCACCGGCCGCCAGAGGCCGAGTAGGCGAAGGAAGGCCACTGGTCCGTCACGACTCTCATCCGCAGCGAGGATGCGCAGTGGCACGCTGCTGGCTGCGCCGCCTTCTTGAGCGTGCTGGAGCATGGCTAGCATCCACTGATCTAGTGTGGCGCTGTCTGCGGCGACGCTCTGGCCCGCGAGATCCGTGAGCGGCTTGCGCAAAGAGGGGCCGTGACGACGAATCCAGTCACCGATGAGCTTTGCACTGCCTTGAGCGTCGAAAATCTCCACAGGGTTGCCAGCGAGTACGCGTTGGGCTTGATCTGGATTGGCACAGGGGAGCTGGCCGCTGGCGATGAGTCTGCGAAGGAGTGAGGCGCAGACTCCGGCGCAGGCCTCACGCAGGCGTGTCCAACCTGCGCGGCCAGTCTCTGCACGGACCATGGACTCCAGGCCGCGTTTTGCGACGGAGGAAAGGGTGATCGTATCCTCCATCCGGAAGGCCAGCGGCACGAGCACGATCTGGCCACCCGCAGCGCTGGCGAGGCGACCGAGGAGATGCGTTTTGCCATAGCCTGCACGTGGTGCGGTGAGGAGCAGCAGCGGCTGGCCACCACCACCGCCGAGTCGCTCGTCGATGGAGGAGGTGAGCTGACGTAGGATGTCAGCATTCATGCCGGGGACGCTGTGATTCTCCTCCACGGCGTAGGGGCCGGGGCAGACGTCTTCGGCGAAGGGATTACTCAGCGGCTCACGTCCAGGGGCTGGCGATGTGGTGGTGGCCACGTTCGCGGGAGAGGATGGGAGGAGGGAGGAGTCCACGGAGAGTGCGATTGTTTTCAGCCTAGATGATGATCATGGCATTTATGTCCATCGCGGATGGCTCGTGAAAGTAAGTTTTCTGTCTCGCCGGATGTTTTGCGGGAGCGAATTCACCAGATTATAAATGGTAACGAGTCTTTCTCACCTCCGCTGCGGTGCATACGGATACCACACTCCCTGATGCCAATAGCCCTGCGGCTGCGCCTGTTGCTGAGGATACGGATAGGTGGGTGCATAGCCCTGCTGCGGGTAACCAGGTGCATAGCCCTGCGTTTGCTGCGGTGGGTAATAGGCCTGCTGAGGCTGCTGCTGCTGCGGATAATACGGATAGGGATGCTGAGCTTGCGGCTGCTGCTGTTGCTGCTGCGGCTGGGCGGGCTGGCTCTTTGAGTCACCGCGGCTGCCGAAGGCACCGATGCCGGCCTTGGCCACGCCGCCCGTGGCCTTGACGGTGGCGGTGGCGAGTCCACCCGCTGCGGCGATGGGGGTGGTGATGAGCGAGCAAGACGATAGAAAACAAAGGACTGCGGAAAGTAGAAGAAAGCGCGGAGTGGGCATGGATGCGGCCATCTTACCACTCCGTGCAGTCTTTGCATGATGCCTTTTCAGTCATTTTGGCTCCCTGAGGGGCACCACCTTGCGGTCGAGGTCATGCACAGCGTGGATGCGCCGTACCGTGCCGCTGCGGGCCCGCATCAGGATGGAGTGGGTCTCCACACGGTGGCCCACGAGGCGGCATCCAGGCACTAGCGGGCTGTCACTGATGCCGGTGGCACAAAAGAGTGCACTGTCGCCAATAATGAGATCGTCGATGCGATACACCCGCTCTAGTGCAGCCTCACCCACCGCCGCGATGATTTCCGCACGGTGCTCTGGTGTATGTGGCCACATGCGTAGCTGCATATCGCCGCCGAGGCACTTCAGAGCCGCTGCGGCTAGGATGCCCTCTGGTGAGCCGCCAATGCCGACATACAGGTCCACTACGGCATCGGGCATCGACGGAGCTACGGCTGCGGCGATGTCGCCGTCCGAGATCATGCGCAACGCGGCACCGCTCTCTCGCACTTGGCGGATGATGTCCGCATGGCGCGGACGATCCATCGTGGTCACGACGAGGTCACGCTCACGCTTTTCCAGTGCATCAGCGACAAAGGAGATGACCTCGCGCAGTGGCATGTCGAGGAAGCAGCGGTCCCCATTTTTCTCCAGCGCACGCTTCACCGCCGGGCCGTAGGCGATTTTGTGCGAGTAGAATGCCGGTAGGTTTTTCATCAGGCTGGGGGCTCCCTCTGGCACCTGTGCAGCGGCGATGACAGAAACGCTGTTGGGCAGGCCTTTGGCGATGTTGCTGGTGCCGTCGATCGGATCGAGGGCGATGTCAAAACGCGGGCTACCCTCCCGCCAGGTGCCCAGGTGCTCACCGATGAAGATGCCCGGCGCATTGTCTTTGATCCCCTCTCCGATCACGACCTCACCGCGGATGTCCAGGATGTCGAAGACGCCATAAATCGCCGCGCAGGCAGCACCGTCGGCTAGCTCCTTCTCACCGCGTCCGAGCCAGTGAATGGCCTGCAAGGCGGCATTTTCCGTGGCACGCACGAATTCGAATTCCAACACGCGTTCGAGATCAAAAGTGGAGAGGAGAGGCGGTAGTGAGCTCATGGGGATGCAGGAAGGGAATGGTGTAGCAACTGTCGGTGTGTCTGAAGGATTACTTTTGGCAGCGTGGGCAAAAAAACGTCGATCTTTGTCCGAGTACGATCTTGCGGATCATTGCGCCACAACTGCGGCAGGGCTCTCCAGTGCGGTCATAGACTCGGAGGGTCTGCTGGAAGTAGCCGGGCTCGCCTTTTTCATTGAGGAAGTCACGCAAGGTGGTGCCTCCCATCTCGATGCTGGCGGCTAGGACTTCTCGGATGGCGGTGACGAGCTTTTCCAGACGTGGAAGGCTCACTTTGCCCGCTGCTTTGCGCGGATCGATGCCTGCCATGTGGAGTGCCTCGCTGGCGTAGATGTTGCCCACACCGACGACGACATGCGCATCCATGATGACGAGCTTGATCGCGGCAGTTTTGCCCGCGCAGGCCAGTTTCAGCGACTTGGCGGTGAACTCGGCACCCAGGGGCTCCGGGCCTAGGTCACGCAGCAGCTTGTGCTCGGTGGGATCACCCTCCAACAGCAATGCGGCTCCAAAACGGCGTGGATCATGCAGGCGGAGCTGTTTCCCGGTCTCCAGCGTGAGGGCTAGGTGATCATGCTTTCTCCAAGGTGCGTCCTGTGGCACGATGCGTAGGCTGCCAGACATGCCCAGGTGCAGCAGCAGCGTGCCGCGTGCTGTTTCAAAGAGCATGTACTTCGCTCGCCGGGTGCAGAGCGTGATTCGTGTGCCCTCCAGCTTATGGATCGCATCTGGCACGGGCCAGCGCAGACGTGCATCACGCACAATGACCTCGGTGATGCGCTTGTGGAGTACATGCGGACTCACGCCGCGCAGAGTGGTCTCGACTTCAGGGAGCTCGGGCATGGTGATTTGTGGATGGTTTTGGCCTCAAAAGCAAACCGGACGCCCGTTTCCAGGCGTCCGGCTTGAGGTACGGAAAACAATGCGATGCGGCTTACTTCAGCGCTTTGATGTAGAGGTCTTTGTAATAGACCACGCTCTTTGGATCATGTGCCTGGAGCGCCACGGTGCCTTCGCTGAATTTGCGGCCGGGCATGTTCTTGAGTGCGGTGGCGGGGTCCCAGCCTTCGGGCTCAGTCCAGTCGGTGGTCACTTTGCCATTGATGGAGATGGTGATGTGCTTGCCCTCTACTTTGATATGGTAGTCGAACCATTCGCCGTCTGCGACAGGTGCGGTGTTGAGCACGTCTTTGACGGCGTAGAGGCCGCCGGTCTTTTTCGGGTCCTTATGCGCGGTGCTATTCACCTGGCACTCGTAGCCTTTATCGGGCCAGCCTTTGTCCTGATAGGTGGTGTGGATATAGATGCCGCTGTTGCTGGCTTCCATGTGCTTCACCTTCGCTTTGAACTCAAAGCTGGTGAACTTCGCCGCGCCATCTGCGCCCACATAGAAAAGGTGCGCACGGCCATTGCCGATCTTGATCGTGCCGTCTTCGATGGTGAAGCTGCCGGGTGTTTCTTCGTTCGATTTCCAGCCGGTCAGATCCTTGCCGTTGAACATGGAAGTCCAGCCATCGTTATCCGCAGCCTGCGCTGCGCCGAGTGTGAGTGCCGCCAGAGCGGCCAGAGTGAGTTGTTTGAGCATAGAGGTGGCCCGTTTAGCTCCTCCGCCTCCTCCTGTCCATCACCGGGATGCGATTTTGCACACTCCGCCGCATTAGGGACTCTCGGCGGATTTCCCCATGTATAAACTTCTCTCTCCACGACGTAGCAATCGGCTCCACATGCGTCTCCTTGCCCTTCTTTTCACTGCCACGGCTCTCCATGCGCAACTTGCGCCTTATGATGTTTTTCCACCGGCGGACCCGCCTTATTACCGGGTGCGCTATGAGGCATCGAAAAAGCCTGGCGAGCTCATTTTTCCTGTGAACTACACGCTTTGGCTGCCGCCGGGTGTGCAGGAGCTGCGCGGTGTGATCGTGCATCAGCATGGTTGTGGTGAGGGATCGTGCAAATCCGGTCTCACAGGTGCTTTTGACCTGCATTGGCAGGCTTTGGCTAAAAAACACGCCTGCGCTCTGATGGCTCCAGCTTATGAAATGCGCGAAAAAGAGGACTGCCAAATGTGGTGTGATCCGCGCAATGGCAGCGGTGTGGCGTTTCAGCGTGCCTTAGCAGACATCGGTGCTCAAAGCGGCCACCCAGAGCTAGCCACCGTGCCATGGGCACTCTGGGGCCATAGCGGCGGCGGTCACTGGGCTGGTGGCATGGTGCTGACGCATCCAGAGCGTGTCGCGGCAGCTTGGCTGCGCAGCGGTGTGCCACTGCTCACGGCGGATGCGAAACGTGGAACCATCAAGCCGCACGCGGTGCCAGATGCTGCGCTGAATGTGCCCATCATGTGCAATCCCGGCACCAAAGAAGGCATGACGGTCAAAGAAGGCCGCTTCGCCGGAGTGTGGCCTGCCAATGAGGCCTTCTTCACCGCTGTGCGTGCTCGCGGTGGTCTCATCGGCGTCGCGGTCGATCCACTCACGGCGCATGAATGCGGCAATCAGCGCTACTTGGCCATCCCATGGCTCGATGCCTGCCTGAGTGCTCGTTTGCCTGCAAAAAGCGCTGCGCCACTGCAATCCATGCCGCAGGCTGGCACCTGGCTAGCGCCTCTGCTCGGCACCGAGGCTGCACCTGCGGCGCAATTTTCGAGCGATGCCAAAAAAGCCATCTGGCTGCCAAACGAAGCCATCGCCAAAGCGTGGATGCATTATGTCAAAGACACCGCGATCCCTGATGCCACGCCGCCTCCAGCGCCGACGAATCTGCGTGTGAATGGCGCTGAGCTGTCCTGGAGCGCTGAGGCTGATCTGGAAAGCGGCATCGCCAGCTTCATCATCGAGCGCGATGGTAAAGAAATCGCCACAGTAACAGCGCCTGTGAAGAATCCCTTTGGACGCCCCATTTTCCAAGGCCTACAGTACAGCGATACGCCGAATAATCCGCTCATCCCCACACGCTTCACCGATCCCAAGCCCGAGCCCGGCAAACAGCATCAATACCGCGTCATCACCGTCAACACCTCCGGTCTGCGCTCCTCCTCCCAGCCATGAGACTTGCTTCCACGTTCCTTTTTCTAACAGCCCTGCCTGCTGCCGCAGCGGACAAAGTACAGTTCAACCGCGATGTGCGGCCCATCCTCTCTGACAAGTGCTTTCACTGCCACGGGGCGGATGCCAGCCACCGCGAGGCGGAGCTGCGACTGGATTTGCGCGAGGAGGCGCTGAAGCCCGCTGAGTCTGGTGATGCCGCCATCGTGCCGGGTAATGTGGAAAAAAGTCAACTCATCGCCCGCGTCGAACTGCCGAACTCACACGACGATGTCATGCCGCCGGAGAAAAGCGGCAAACCGCTCAGCAGCGCTGAAAAGGCCATCCTGAAGCAATGGATCGCCGAAGGAGCCGAGTATCAGGGCCACTGGGCCTTCATCGCGCCGGTGCGAGTGGAGCCACCGCAGATCAATGGACTGACGCATCCGGTGGACCGCTTCATCGCCACCCGTTTAGCCAAAGAGGGGCTGAAAATGTCACCGCAGGCTGATCCCGCCACGCAGATGCGTCGTGTGGCTCTGGACCTCACGGGACTGCCACCCACGCCCGAGGATCTGGCCTTGCTCTCCGATTGGTCAGAACAAAAATACGAGGCCTATGTGGACCGCTTGCTGAAATCTCCGCACTACGGCGAGCGCATGGCCATGCAGTGGCTGGATTATGCACGCTACGCGGATTCCAACGGCTTTCAGACCGATAGCAGCCGCCAGATGTGGCCCTGGCGTGATTGGGTGATCAAGGCCTTCAATGACAACAAACCCTTTGACCAATTCACCATCGAGCAAATCGCGGGTGACCTCATTCCCAATGCTCGGCGTGATCAAATCGTGGCCACTGGCTTCAATCGAAATCACCGCATCAATGGAGAAGGCGGCATCATCGCGGAGGAATGGCGCATCGAGAACATCGTGGACCGCGTCGAGACTACCAGCGCCACCTGGATGGGCCTCACCATGGGCTGCTGCCGCTGCCATGATCACAAATACGATCCACTCAGCATGAAGGATTTTTATTCCTTCTTCGCCTTCTTCAACAATGTCCCTGAAAGCGGCACCATTCAGGGCGCATCGAACCGCAGCGGCGGCAATAGCCAGCCCGTGGCCACCGTGCCCACTGCCGAGCAGGAGCAAAAACTCGCCCAGCTCGATGCCGAGATCAAAGCCGCCAAAAGCAAGGTCGCCGAGCTCGCTAAGCAGCTGCCTCAGCTCGTCGCAGCCTGGGAACCGAAGGCGCAAGAAACCCTGCGCAGCATGAAAGCAAGCTGGCTACCGCTAACCCCTGCGAAGGTCGAATCCAAAGTCGGCACCGCTTTGATCAAGCAAGCAGACGGCAGCTACCTAGCCACTGGCACCAATCCGAACAAAGATGTGTACATCTTCGATGCACCGCTGCCAGAGGGTGGTGCCTCCGCCTTTCTGCTCGAGTGCTTCACTGATCCCTCCTTGCCCGGCGGCGGTCCCGGTCGCTTCAACAATAGCAACTTCGCTCTCAGTGGCTTCGATGTTTTTGTAAAGAGGGGCAATGGCAAACCTGAGCAGCTCCAGCTCGCCCGTGCCGAGGCCGATCACTCTCAAAAAGGCTACGAAATCACCAGCCTCATCCGCAGTGACAAAAAGAAACCTCGCGGCACCACCTGGGCGGTCGATGGCCCCACGCGCAAAGAAAATCGCCGCGCCATGTTCGTGCTCGAAGAGCCCATTTCACCGGGCAAAGACACGCTGCTCATGCTGCGCCTGCGCATGGAAGGCATCGGTGGTCATAACATTGGCCGCTTCCGTCTTTCCTCTTCCCATTTGCCACCAAAAACCGTCAAACTCAGCGGCGATGCCATTTCGCCCGGCCTGAAGCTCGCCTTTGAAACACCCGCTGCCAAACGCAGCCCGCAGCAGAAAAAAGACATCGAGTCCTTCTTCCGCGCCAATGTCGAAAACCCACTCAAACAGGCCGATGCCGCGCTGGCCCGTGCTCAGCGTGCCTATGATGATCTCGATCGCTCTTTGCCAAACGTCATGGTCATGCAGGAAGGCCCCGTGCGTGACACCTTCGTGCTCAAACGCGGCGAATACGACAAACCGGGCGACAAAGTGACCATGGCCACGCCCGCCGTGCTGCCGCCCATTCCGAAAGGCGCACCCGCGAACCGGCTCGGCCTCGCCAAGTGGCTCGTCGATCCCACAAACCCGCTCACTGCTCGCGTTTGGGTCAATCGCACTTGGGAAAAATTCTTCGGCTACGGCATTTGCAAAACCGCCGAAAACCTCGGCTCACAGGCTGAGTATCCCGTTCATCCCGAGCTGCTCGATTGGCTCGCCACCGAATTCATCCGCAGCGGTTGGGACATGAAGGCCATGCAGAAGCAGCTCGTCATGAGCGCCGCGTATCGCCAGAGCAGCAAAGTCACACCAGAACTCATCGAGAAAGATCCCGAGAACCGCCTGCTCGCCCGTGGGCCGCGTTTTCGCCTCAGTGGAGAAATCGTGCGGGATCAGGCCCTCGCCATCGCAGGACTGCTCGTGCCAGAGATCGGCGGTCCCAGCGTGAAGCCCTACATGCCCGATGGCGTGTGGGATGACACCAGTAAATACGGCGATCTGCGCGGCTATAAGGCCGATACCGGCACCGGCCTCTACCGCCGCAGTTTTTACACCATCTGGAAGCGCACCGCCGCGCCACCCACCATGCTGCTCTTTGATGCACCCTCGCGTGAAATCTGCACCGTCAAACGCAGCCGCACCAATACCCCACTCCAGGCCCTGGCCCTGCTCAACGAAGTCACCTTTGTCGAAGCTGCCAAAGCCTTGGGAGAAAAGATGATCAAACAAGGCGGCAACACCCCTGAGCAGCGCATCGCCTGGGCCTTCAACCGCGCCGTTTCCCGCCCACCCAAAGCCGATGAAATCGCCCTGCTGCGCACCGGTTTGCAAAACCGCCTCACCAGCTTTCAGGCCACGCCCGACTCCGCCAAGCAATTCCTCTCCATCGGCAACTACCAGCCCGATCCCGCCATCCCCAGCGCCGAACTCGCCGCCTACGGCATCACCGCCAGCATCATCCTCAACCTCAATGAGGTCGTGACGAAGCCGTAAAGGCCCTTTGAAAACTGAACATTGATTTTTAATACCCCAGAAGACGACGCCATGTCCTCACGCTCCCCTCATTCATTATTCAAGATTCAGGACGCCCTCAACCGCCGCGTCTTCCTCCGCAACTCCGCTGCGGCAGTCGGCTCCATCGCGCTCGCGCATCTCCATGGCGCTACTTCATTTCCCAACTACGCACCAAAAGCCAAGCGCATCATTTATTTGTTCCAAAGCGGCGCTCCATCGCAGATGGACCTGTTTGATCCGAAGCCGGGAATGGCCAAACATCGCGGCGAAAACCTGCCAGAGTCGATTCGCCAAGGCCAGAGGCTCACGACCATGACTTCGGGGCAAAAATCGTTTCCGGTGGCACCTTCGATGTTCAAGTTCGCCAAGCATGGCAAGAGCGGCATGGAGCTCAGTGAGCTCATCCCAAACATCAGCAGCATCTCGGACGAGATTTGCCTCGTCCGCTCCATGTTCACCGAGGCCATCAATCATGATCCTGCCATCACTTTTTGCCAAACCGGCTCGCAGCTCGCTGGTAGGCCCAGCATCGGTTCCTGGCTCAGTTACGGCCTCGGTAGCCTGAATCGCGATCTACCAGCCTATGTGGTCATGACTTCATTTGGCACGGGCCGCCGCGATGACCAGCCGCTTTATGACCGCCTCTGGGGCAGTGGTTTCCTCCCCACCCAGCATCAGGGCGTGCGCTTCCGCAATTCCGGCGATCCCGTGCTCTATCTCTCCAATCCTGCCGGGGTCGATCGCCCCATGCGCCGCCAGATGCTCGATGAACTCGCCGCATTGAACGAAAAAGAGCATCAAGCCTTTGGCGACCCCGAAACGGTCACTCGCATCGCGCAATACGAAATGGCCTTCCGCATGCAGACCAGCGTGCCTGACCTCGTCGATACCAAAAACGAGCCGCAGCACATTCTCGACATGTATGGCCCAGACGTTACCAAGCCAGGCACCTACGCCGCGAATTGCTTGCTCGCCCGCCGACTCGCTGAGCGCGATGTGCGCTGCATCCAGCTCTTTCACATGGGCTGGGATCATCATGGCGGTCTCCCAAACGCCATCCGTGGCCAATGTCGCGATACCGATCAAGCCACCGCCGCACTCATCAAAGATCTCAAGCAGCGTGGCCTGCTCGATGACACCCTCATCGTCTGGGGCGGCGAATTTGGCCGCACCATCTACTCCCAAGGCACCCTCACCGAGACCAACTACGGCCGCGATCACCATCCGCGCTGCTACAGCCTCTTCCTCGCTGGAGCTGGAGTCAAAAAAGGCTACATCCACGGCGAAACTGACGACTACAGCTACAACATCGTCCGCGACGGCGTGCACGTCCATGATCTCAATGCCACCCTCATGCACCTCCTCGGCATCAATCACGAGCGCCTTAATTTCAAATACCAAGGCCTCGACATGCGCCTCACCGGCATCGCCGGCAACGTGGTGAAAGCGCTCATCGCATGAGAAGCATGGAACATTGAAATTTGAGGGCAGGACATCGTCCCTGTCACTCAATGTTCATTGATATGCTTGCTGATCATGATCCCGACGCTATGGCGGGTTCACCATGTCTGATTCTGTTCGCACCCTTGAACCCCTCGCTCTCTGGAACTGCTTTGCGGATCTCAATGCCATCCCGCGTCCCTCGAAGCGTGAGGAGCGAGTAGTGGCCTTTGTACGGGCATTTGCGGAGCATCACGGCCTAGAATCCTTCGTCGATGCAGCGGGCAATGTGATCATTCGGAAACCAGCGACACCTGATCGACTGGGCAGGCCAGCGGTTATTTTGCAAGCGCATCTCGATATGGTTCACAAGGCTGCGGATGGATTGCACTTCGATTTTGAAGCCCAAGGAATTCAAATGTGGGTGGATGGGGATTGGGTGCGTGCTCGTGGGACTACGCTGGGGGCTGATAATGGAATCGGTGTGGCTGCGATCTTAGCCACCCTAGCCTCTAAAGATCTTAGTCATCCTCCGATTGAGGCTCTTTTCACGTTGGATGAGGAGCAGGGAATGGGAGGAGCACTTGGCCTACAGCCTGGATTGCTTTCTGGGAAGACATTACTCAACCTGGACTCTGAAGAGGATGACACCTTCACGATCGGCTGTGCTGGTGGTGTCGATACGCTGGTGAGCCTAGACTATACCGAGACCTCCTATGATCAGAAGAAGCCACATGTAGTCGTCCAGATCAGTGGCTTACGTGGTGGGCACTCGGGGCTGCAAATCCATGAGGGCCGAGGGAATGCGATCAAGCTCATGGCTCGCATCCTTGCTGCCTGCGGAGAAAAAGTCGTCGCATTGGTCTCCATGCGTGGAGGCAGCGCTCGAAATGCGATCCCGGCACAATGCAGTGCGCATCTAGTGCTGCTTGATCCAGGTCGGTTCGAGGAGGTCTTCCAAATCGAAGTAGCGGGTATCTATGAGGAGTTTCGCCATATCGAGCCACACCTGAGCATTACAGCTTTAAACCGTGATTCGGCTTCTGAATCGATCTCTGCTATGGCCAGCTTGGAGCAGAGAAAGTTCGTTCTATCACTTCAAGCAGTCGTGAATGGTGTTTATCGCATGAGCCCAGTGGTTTCGGGCTTGGTCGAGGCATCCTCCAATCTATCGCTGGTGGCTTTAGCGGATGGACATGCGGAATGGAGCGGTCTTCAGCGTAGTTCCGTTGATTCGAGCAAGCTGGATGTCTCGCGGGCATTTTCAGCGCCTTTTGAATTGATCGGAGCTGCCGTCAGAAACGATGCAGGTTACCCAGGCTGGAGTCCGAGCGCAGAATCCCCTATTTTGGAGAAAATGCGTGGCATTTACCGCGATTTGTTCGGTCAGGCTGTCAAGGTGAGCGCCTGTCATGCGGGGCTCGAATGCGGTGTCATCGCGATGGCTTATCCTGGTATGGATATGATCTCCTTTGGTCCCAATATCCATGAAGCCCACTCCGAGAAGGAATGTTGCAGCATACGATCGGTGCAGAAATTTTGGAAGCTGCTTACAGCCTCCCTGGCGGCTCTATAAGCTGCCTTCTCCAGGGAGGGGATGCACTCCGGGTATCCTTACATCGCGAAAATTTTGTCCATCGCCGTGGTGAGCTTTAAGAGTCCGTTCGGATTGATGCCGCCGCGCTGTTCACTGATCGCCCAGCCTGTGTAGCCGATGTCGTCGAGTGCTTTCATGATGGCTGGCCAATTGTTGGTGCCTTCAGTAAGGTCCACGTCGAAGCCCTTGTAGGTGCCCTCTTCCTTCATCTTTTTCGTATCGTATTCCTTCACATGGATACGGTTGATGCGTTTGCCGAGCACTTTTACCCATTGTTCCGCCCAGCCGTAGCGGCCTACGTTTCCAATGTCAAAGTGCCAGCCGACGACCTTTGAGGGCTCGCCGATCTCATCCAGAAAACGCACTGCCTCCAGAGGGGAAAGGATGAAGTTGTTCCAAACATTTTCGATGGAGATTGCCACGCCAAGTTCTTTGGCGAGAGGCACAGCTTTTTTGATCTGCGTGATGGAGCGCTCCCAGGCCACTTCGTAGGGCACCTCTTCGTTGCAGACGCCTGGAACGACGAGGATGGAGTCCGTGCCGTAGGCTTTCGCATCACGTAGCGTTTGAAGGACGCCTTGTAGGCCCTCTTCACGCACTTTTTCATCGGGATGCGTCAGGGTCTGCTTCCAATGTGTGTGGCAGCACACACTCGCGGCTTTGAGGCCGGTTTTGCCGAGTGCGTCCAGCACTTCTTGCTGATTCATTCCGCCCTGGGCCTCGACGCCTTCGTATCCGGCATCTTTGGCGGCTTGGAGGCGCTCCAGCAGCGTCCCTTTCACGCCGAGCGTGCCAAGCATGATGGCTTTTTTGAGCAGGCGTGGCTTAGCGGCCGTTTGTGCATGGCTGGTCAGGGCAAAGCTGGAGAATGCCGTGCAAACGGCGGAATGGAGAAAGTGGCGGCGGTTAGTCATGGGAATAGGAGTGTGTCGGTGATGATGTGTTTACGCATTGTTACTCGGGTATCTTTTCTCACTTCGCGGCGGGGAGCTTCCACTTTGCAGCATAGAGGTCGCTTTTGTCAGCATTCTTTACTGTTTGCGAACCAAAGGTGACGGGTGCAGCGCAAGCACCGGCGATGATGATTTCATCGGGTGCTCGGAAGGTGATGGGGTAGGCGTTGTCATTGAGCTTGCCGCCCGCTTGCTGCACCCATGTGAGTGAGCCCTTTGCATCGAATGCAGCGAGAAAGATGTCACCGCTGCCGCGAGTGATGAGTGCATGACCCGCGAGGGAAGTATCTTGATTGAAATCACCGCATACAAAGGCTGTGCCGTGATCATCCGTGGTCACACCCAGGCAGTAGTCGGTGCCCGGTCCATGCAGATGCTGCGCCCACTGTACCTGACCTCTGGTATCGAAATGCACGAGGATGCCATCGCTGTCTTTTTCGCCGCTGCTTTGAAAAGTCTGTCCAGCCACCGTGACGCTGCCCTTGAACATGCCTACGCCCCACACACGGCCCTCTGAGTCGCACGCGATCTCATGATACAGAGCACTCGGTGTGCCAGGGATCACGTTCGCCCACATGCCCTCGCCTTCTGGCGTGAGCTTCAGGACAAGAGCGGCAGTTGTTTTGGATTCGATGGCCACTTTGCCGAAACTTCCTGCGCCAGTGGAGTTGCCACCGATGTAGATGTGGTCGCTGCCATCCACGTCGATGCCATGACCGCTGCCTCCAGCGCCTCCAGAAGTCGTGCGATGCCAGATCTCGCGGCCATTTGCGTCATACTTCGTGCAAAAAATCTGCCGCCCGATGGCACCTGTGATGACGACATGCCCCTTTGAGTCAATGGCGATGCCATGGCCGTAATCATAGCCATCGCCACCCTTCACCCGCACCCACAGGACCTTGCCATCTGCTGCGAACTTCGCGGTAAAGACATCATAGCTCCCTGCATTCGGCAGCTTTGCACCGTTCACGATCGCGTCTGTGCTTTCAAAGTGTCCTGTCACATAGGCGTTCCCAGCCGAGTCCGTGATCACACCATAGGCGCGGTCCGTTTTGCTGCCGCCGATAGCACTCACCCATAGAGCCTTACCTGCTGGATCGAGTTTCACCAGACACATATCCATGCCTCCTGCGGTGCGATGAATCTGATCGCCAAAAGAGGCATCGCCAATGCACTCCGAGGCCAGAAAAACATTCCCAGCGCCATCGGTCGTCACGGCACGCGTCTTGTCACTGGAACTACCTCCTCCACTGAAGACCCATTGGCAGTTTGGTGGCTCTACGGCTCGGAGACTGAAGGGGAGTGCCAGAACGAGTGCTGCCAGGTAATTGAGTTTCATGGAGTAGAACTACGCTGGGACTCCATGATCTTTGCATCAGGCGATGATCTCATGGATCAAATGCCCATGCACATCTGTGAGCCTGCGCTGGATGCCATTGTGATAATAGCTGAGCTTTTCGTGATCGAGTCCGAGTAGATGCAGCGCGGTAGCGTGGAGATCGTAGCAGTAAGCAGGATTTTCGGCGGCTTTGAAGCCAAGCTCATCCGTGGAGCCGTAGGCCGTGCCTCCGCGGATGCCTCCACCGGCCATCCAGGCGGTGAAGGCTCCTGGATTGTGGTCCCGCCCTTTGCCCGCACCTTGCGCGGCGGGCTGGCGACCAAACTCCGTGGTGCAGATGACGAGCGTGCTCTCCAGCAGCCCGCGTGATTTCAGATCGGTGAGCAATGCCGCCGCTCCACCATCGAGAATGCTGCCCCAGTAACCGTGGTCACGCACCAGGTCCTCGTGGCTATCCCAGTTCGGTCGGATTTTCTTCGCGGTGGTGTTTTCTGCGCCGCAAAAGATCTGCACGAACCGTGTGCCGCGCTCGACGAGCCGCCGTGCGAGCAAGCACTGTCGTCCAAAAGGCCCGATGTCCTCGTGATCGAGCTGGTAGAGCTTTTTCGTCGCCTCGGACTCACCGCGCACATCGGTGGCATCTGGTGCGCTGAGCTGCAAACGAGCCGCGAGCTCATACGCGGCGATTCGGGCCTCCAACTCGCTGTTTTCACGTCTTTCGGCAGCGTGCGTGCGATTCAGCATCTGGAGGAATTCGCGGCTTTTTTGCTCAGAGCCTTCGAGGTAGCCCTTTGGCGGGAAAAGGTCTGCGATGGGTGGTTTCTCAGCATCTGTGGTGAGGACCGTGCCTTGGTGAATCGCGGGCAAAAAGCCTGCGCCCCAGTTCAAAACCCCGCCGGGTGGCAAGCCGCGTGGATCAGGCAGCACGACAAAGGCCGGCAGGTCATCGCTGAGGCTGCCTAGACCAAAGGTGACCCACGCGCCCATCGTCGGAAAGCCTGGCAAAATGTAGCCGCTATTCGCCATGAACATCGCGGGACCATGCAGAGCCGTTTTGCTCTGCATCGAGTGAATGAAGGCCATGTCATCGACCTTTGTGGCGAGTTTCGGGAACAGATCGCTCATCCAGCGCCCGCACTGTCCATGCTGGCGGAACTTCCACCAGCTAGCCTGGCAGTTGCCGGGCTTTGAGGCAAAAAACGTCAGTTTGCCATCGGGATCAAAGGGTTTGCCCTGTCTCTTCTCCAGCTCCGGTTTGTAGTCCCAGGTATCGACATGCGAGAGGCCGCCAGGGCAGAAGATCTGGATCACCGCCCTCGCTTTTGCCGCATGATGTCCGCCCTTTGGTGAGAGCGGATTCGCCACTGCTGCACTGGCATCGCGGTGCAGCAGGGCGGCCAAAGCGGCCCCGCTGAAGCTGTGAAGAAAATTGCGGCGGGAGGATGTCATATCAATTGGTCAGACCAATCCTATAACGGCCTTACTCACGACTTTTGCAGCAGGATTACTTCTTCAGCCCGGAGAGCATCGCTTTCATCTTGGCCACGTTTTCGGCATGCACCGGGTCTTTGGAGAGGTCTTTGGTTTCTTGAGGATCGTTTTGCAGATCAAACAGCGTCGCACCCTGGCGGCCTTCGTCCCATTCGGTGTAGCGGAATTGCTCCGTCCGAACACTCACACCGAGGAAGCCGCCAGTCTTGCCTTTACCCTTTCCTTTTTTCCCTTTTTTGAGGTTTTTGGGGTCAAAGCTCGGTGCGTTGCTGCCTACAGGTGCTCCACGCAGTGTTTGTGTATAGGCGGGCTTGTCCCACGCAGCCTGCGGATCATCGAGCAGGGGCTTTAGACTCTTGCCATCACTCTGCGGTGCAGGTAGGCCGCACACTTCTGCGAGCGTGGCGTGAAGGTCGATGAGCTCGACGGGACGCGGGCAGCTTTTGCCGTTGTTTACATTTCCTGGCACACTGATGATGAGCGGGACATGCGTGGAGTTCTCCCACAGGCTCTGCTTTTGCCACAGGCCATGATCGCCGAGGTGGTAGCCGTGGTCGCTGTGAAACACGATCACTGTCTTTTCACGCAGTCCCAGACGCTCGACAGCGGCCACGACTTGGCCGACCTGATCATCCATGAAGGTGGTGGAGGCAAAGTAGGCCTGGAGGATCTCCTTTCGCATCGGGTCGGTGAGCTGGTCCTGCTCCTTTTTATAGCTGGCATACGCCGCCGCTGGCATGCCTGGCGCATCCTTCATCGGTCCGGTGGCCAGTTTGATTTTGTCGATGGGATAGCTCTCGAAATACTTCGCCGGGGCGACATACGGCGTGTGCGGGCGATAAAATCCCACGGCGAGGTAAAACGGGCCGTCTTTCTTTGCTTCGAGCAGCTTGATGGCCTCCGCCGCGCCGATGGCGTCGGTTTGCGGTTCCTCGGAGGGATCGTTGAACCAGCTCAGCGTGCCGCCGAACTGACCCGGTGTGAGTGTGTGGATCTGATCTTCCACTTTCTTGTCATGACCGATCGGATTCACGACCTGCTGCCACGATGGCTCGTCATCGAGACCGCTGGTGCCGATCTGCGTCGGCACGCCGTAGTGATACAGCTTGCCGACACGCGCCGAGAACGCACCCGCCTTCGAAAACGTCTGCGGGATGCTCAGCACATCCGGCAGCGCTTTGCGAAAGTGTGTGCTGTTTTCATACACCTTTGTGCTGCCTGGGCGCATCCCGGTCATGAAGGAAGCGCGGCTCGGATTGCACAGCGGATACTGGCAGTAGGCCTTTTCAAAGCGCACGCCATTCGCCGCGAGCTTGTCGATGTGCGGTGATTTCACCTGCGCATGCCCGTAACAGCCGAGGGACGTGTTCAAATCATCGGAGACAATGTGCAGCACATTGAACTTCGGCGGCGCAGCGAGGGCTGTGGCAGCAACGAGGGCAAAACTAGCGGCGAGGAGCGATTTCATGGTGGCTCGTGGTAACGCAGCGCTGGCGGCGAACTCGCGGGATTTTTGCCGGAAGATGAAATGAGCCATTGCTTGCCATCGCACAGAATTCTGTGCTAACCTCAGCCTATGAACATGATCCTTGCGAAAGACATCGTCAGCCTCACCGACTTTGCCCGGCAGACCCGCAAGCACACCGACGAGCTCAAAAAGACCCGCCGCCCGCGAGTGCTGACCCACAACGGCAAGGCGACGGCGGTTGTCCTATCCGTGGATGCCTATCAGAAGCTCGCCGATGATGCGCACGAGCGGCAGATGGACCTGAGACTGCAGGCTGCGGTCGAGGCTTACGCTCAAGGCGAACGAGGTGTGCCGCTCGACGAAGCTTTTCAGCAGCTTCGCAAGCGACTGACAATCCGATCATCTGCCCGATGAAACATCGCGTGGTCCTGTCTCGCGAAGGCAGGACGTGCATCGAGGAGCAGATTGACTGGTTCAAGTCCGACGAGACACACGGCGGCGAGGCGCTTGCTGAGAAGTGGCTCCAAAAGTTGCATGAGGCGCTGGCGGTCTTGGGTGACAAACCTGCCAGGCATGCGTTTGCGCCAGAGAATGGTCGATGGCAGCTTGGCTTCGAACTTCGGCAGATGCCATTTCGACCCTGGAAATCCGGTGTGGGATGGAGGGTGATCTACAGCGTGGACGAGTCTCAGAAATTGGTGACGGTTATTCAAATCCGCCACGAAAGACGGCGCTGGCTCTTCGAAGCGGATTCAGACGACTGACCTCACTCCGGCCGCCCATTCTCCGCAGGCTTTTTTCCTTCGATCAGCGCCTTGGCTTGGCGCACGAAGCGGCGACCGAGGAGTTCGTAGCCGGGTTTGGTGTAGTGGAGGTCGTTGGTCATCGCGCCTTTGATCTCCTTGTCGTTGAGATCATCGCAATCGACCCAGGCACCGTGTGGATCGGCCTTCGCGACCTCGACCTGACTATCGCGGACGACTTTCCAGGCGGGTGGGTTGATGCGGTCGTGGTCGCTGATGCGCCCGATGACGACGTTGAGGTTCGGTTGCTTCAAATCGCGGCGCAGGTTGGCGATGAGTTGCTTCAAGGCATCGGCGTAGGGCGCTTGCAGGCCAGTTTTCGAGTCATTCTCACCCTGCATCCAGCAGAAGGTGACGGACTTGGCGTTCGGGTGCGCTTTCAGCATTGTGGCGAACTGCTCCAGGATGCGCGGATAGAAGATGGTGCCCTTGCTCTTGTCCTTCTCGCGTGCCTTCGTCACATCGACACCGTGCTTCGTGGCGATGTCGTTCCATTCATCCACCCAGTAACGAATGGGCATGCCGCCGACAGCCACCTTGATGTAGGCGACGTCCGCATCGGGAAAAGCGATCTTTGCCTCCGGCTCAAAACCGAGTTTTGGGTCCATGCCCGCCATATTTGACTGCCCGGTGAGGATAAAGAGATGCGCAGGCTTGTCCGCTGCGGAAGCGGAGAGCAAAGGGCTAAGAGCGAAGAGGAGGATGGCCAGGTGCTTCATGAGCATGAGTGTGTTAATCGACATAGATGAACTCGTTCGCATTCAGGAGCATGCGGCAGAGGGAGAAGAGGTCGATGGACTTCGCTGCGGCGAGTTCGGCGGGTGTTGCGCCGCGCTGAAAGCAAAGCTGGAAGGCTCGTTCGGGTGTGTTGGCTCGTTCAGCGAGGTAGCGGGCTTGCTGGAGCATGAACTCGTTGTTGGAGAGAGTCAGCGCTTGCAGGGCGGTCGTCGTCTGCGCTCTCGCTGGGGTGAAGTTCGCGGGATCTGGGCAGTCGAGCGTGGTCATGAACTGATGCGGCGTGGTGCGCACGACGAAGCGGTAGATGCTGCGACGCCAAAGCTCGGGTTTGTCGGGCGTGATGTAGTCGTAGATGGGGGCGTAGGCTTCGGTGTAGTTGAAGTCGCGGTAGCCGGGGCCATCACGAGCGAGGTTCAGCTTGCCGGAGACGGCGAGCACGGTGTCACGTAGTGTTTCGGCATCGAGACGACGCGGGTTTTGCTTCCACAGCAGCCTGTTTGATCCGTCGGATTGGACTGATCCGACCGATCTTTGCCGGTAAGTGCGGCTCATCAGGATGAGCTTATGGATGTGCTTCAAGCTCCAGGCGTGAGTGATGAGCTCGCGGGCGAGGAAGTCGAGCAGCTCGGGGTGGCTCGGTGGATTGCCGCCGATGCCGAAGTCGCTCGGCGTGTTTACGAGCCCCTGACCGAAGTGATGATGCCAGAGGCGATTGACGATGACGCGGGCGGTGAGTGGATTGTCGGGATGCGTGATCCAGTTCGCTAAAGCGAGTCGGCGCTGGGCTTCGGGTGTATTTTGATCGCCAAAGGCGGCTGAAGCATGCTTCACCCATGAAAAAGCGCCGGGAGTGACCTCCTGAGCCTCGTCCTCGGGATTGCCACGACGCTGCACATGGATGACAGCCGGTTTTTCATCTGAAACGATGGCATAGACCTTGTCGGGCTCAGAGAGGGCTTTGAGATCGGTTTCGAGCTTTGCGGCGGTGGAGCGGAGTTTTTTCAAATGAGCCGCATCAGCCTCGGTGAGGCGTGTTTCGACGATTTCGCTCACGAGCTTGGGATCGCCGATGAAAAGGAGATCATTGCCGATGCCGTCACCACCATCCGTGGCGATCAGGGTGAGTGTTTTGGCCTTTGCGGGGAGTTCAAGATCGAGCGCGGCGGTTTCGTCTTTGCGGAGTTTGAGTTTTTGGAACTTCAGCTCGGTATCGACAAAGACCGTGAAGTCGGCTTTTGAGGCTGCCGCATCCTTGGAGGCTCCGAAACCGACGATGCCGGTGAATCGCATGGCTTTCAGGCCGCTTTGCTCCCGCAGTTTCGCGAGGTCGAAGGTGATGCCGCTGTTCGCGTGCATGGCGAGCATGCTGTGCCCTTTTGCCGCGTAATCAGTGCTGCCGATCTGGGTGGTGCGTTGGGCACTGAGAGGACGATTGGCGATGGTGTCCCAAAAATGGCCGCTAGTGGCGGGAATGCCGGTGACTTCTTGTTTGTAGGCGATGGGGACTTTCGGGCCGTTGGGGACAAAGACCCAAAGGACCGATGGGACGGCTGGGGACTTTTGAAGGCGATTGGTCTGGATGTCGCGGTGGTAGCCGAGCTTTTGCTGGGTGATCGAGCCGTTACGCAAATCGATGCCAGAGGCTTCGGGGATGAGTTTGGCGAGGTGGAGGCCCTCACCAGCGAGCTTGGCGATCTGCGTGCGTGTTTCGGCCAGTTCTTTGCTGAGACGAGCTTTTTCGGTGGCGATGCGTTGCGACTCGGCGGGATCGATTTCGCGGTCGCCGCGCTTCACACCGGCAAAAACGGCCCACAGGCGGTAATACTCCTCCTGGGTGATGGGATCGAGCTTGTGATCGTGGCAGCGGGCGCAGTTGATGGTGATGCCCATGGTGGCGGTGAGCGTCTGTGTGACCATGTCGTCGAGATCGAGGGCACGGGCGGCATGACGCAGCATGTCCGATTTCGTTTCCTGCTGCCCGACGAAGTCCCAAGGGCCAGCGGAGAGGAATCCGAGTGCTGCGATGCTAGGTTTTGGCATCCGATCCCCGGCGATCTGCTCTTTGATGAACTGATCGTAGGGTTTGTCTGCATTGAAGGAGTCGATGACGTAGTCGCGGTAGCGCCAGGCATTGGGCCTGAGCTGGTCACGCTCAAAGCCGTGGGTGTCGGCATAGTGTACGATGTCCAGCCAATGGCGGGCCTGACGCTCGCCGAAGTGTGGGGAGGCTAAAAGCGCATCGACAAGGTCTTCGTAAGACTGATCGGGCTGACCGGATACATCAGGTGGGAGGCCCAGGAGATCAAAGTGAAGGCGGCGCTTCAAGGTGCGGGCGTCGGCTTCAGGAGAGGGCGTGAGGTTGTGTTCGCGGAGTTTCGCTGCGATGAAGGCGTCGATGGAAAGTAGATCGGGCTTTAGCCCGAGAGATTCGGCTAAAGCCGAAGCCACTTTGAGGGGCTGCACGGACCAGTGCTGGAGACGCTTGTCGGTGAGCGCGGCCTTGTCGGTGGCGTTTTCGGGCCACTTGGCGCCGGAGTTGATCCAACTCTTTAACAGAGCGATCTCTTCGGCTTTCAGGCCATCGCCTTTCGGCGGCATCTTTTCGTCTTCGTCCGTGCTGGTGATGCGCTTGAAGAGCGGCGAGGCCTCCGCCTTGCCTGCGAGGATGGCGGGGCCGTCATGGCCGCCTTTGAAGGCATGCACTTTGGCATCGAGACGGAGCTCACCTTTCTGCTTCTCCTCACCGTGGCACTCGATGCAGTGTTTTTGCAAAAGTGGACGGATCTCGCGGTCGAAATCGACGGCGAAAAGGGCCGAAGGGAGCGTGAGAGCAAAGAGGACGATGCGCATGGCGAGAGGCATCAGTATTTCGGGAAGATGTCAGGGCTCGGGAAGCGCTCTTCGAGGTCGCCTTGGAGGTATTCTTCGCGCGGGACCTGGACTTGGGGCCAGTTCGTGGTGCGGACGCGGACGACGCGGCCAGGGCGGATGCCTTCGATGATGAGGTCGGTCTCAAACTTGATCTGGATGCCGCTACTGCCGAGCGGAGCGCTTCCTGGAGCCTTGGTGGCATCGAGGATGGTTCCGCGTGAGGCCATGTGTGCGGGTCCGTAGGCTCCGTGGGTGTGTTTCAAGGTGTTCTCGACGGCATTCATCATGGCAGGAGTGTCCTTTTTGAAATCGGCGTAGAGAGAGTCGTCCATGCCGCCAAACAAGGTCGCGGTGATGGTGGCACGGCCGAACTTGCCATACTCGACGCCATCGATCCAGGCGGCCATCCAGCGGCTGCGAATGAAGGCTTTGTGCGTTTCGGTCTGGTTCTTCGCGGCGCGTTGCATGGACGTGTCGTCGAGCCAGATATCGGAAATGTGAAAGCGGGTGAAGATGCCATCGGCAGTGGGTTTCCAGGTGATGCCGAGGAGAACGGACTGGCCGCCGAGCGATTTTTTTCCCTCAGCGGGCCATGCGCCTTCGGCGATGAGTTCCTCGATGCTGAGCTGTTCGCGACCTCGCCAGAGGCGTGTGGCGGCGTCGAAGGTCATCTTTTCCTCGGTCGCTTTGGCATCGCCGCCTTGTTTTGGCTCGCGCGTGGCGATGAGGATGCCTTCGTGGTTTTTGATTTCCAGTTCCCTCAGTTTCCAGACGAGTCCCTCGCGCTGGCAGTGGCTGGGCTCGTCTTCGAGCAGCATCACATGGTTCTCAGCGGGTGCGATGCCGGTGCCGCGATTGTGGTTCGCGTCCTTGCTCTTGTTATCCACTGGCAGGACCGGGACTGCGGAGGTTTTTGGGTCCGGTGGGAGAAAAGCGCGGACGTGCAGCACGGTGCCGAGCGGGATGTCCCGCAAATCCGCCGGTGCGCCGTGATAACGCACGGTGGCATAAGGCAGCAGGGCGAAGGGATGCGGGTCATTGCGGAAAAACATGCCCGATCCCTGCACGCGGATGCTGCCGCGACGGTTCGCATGATCCACGAAAACGAGTTCGCCACGATACGAATGCGCTTTTTCCAAAGGCGGGAACTTGCCAGCTTCCGGGCGGAAGGGTTCGGCTGCGCCGGTTCCTGGTTCTTTGTTCTTGGTGCTTGGTTCCGCGCTCGTGGCGTTTGCGAGGATGACGAATGAGCACGCGAGGGCGAAAGATTTAGGAACGATGAACAAGGAACGAAGAACAAAGAACGATTTCATGAGATGATCAGTAATTCGGAAAGATGGCAGGGGTGGGGAAGCGCTCGTCGATGCTGGAGGCTCCGTTGCCCAGATACTCCTCGCGCGGCAGGTGGACATCCGGCCAGCTTGCAGGGCGGACTTTGACGATGCGCGTGGGGCGCATGCCTTCGGTGATGAGATCCGTTTCAAATCGGATCTGGATGCCGCTGCTGCCCACAGGGGCTTCGCCGGGCAACTTCGTGACGTCGAGGAGTTTGCCGCGTGCGGCCATCTGGGTAGGGCCGGCGGTGCCACCTTCGGTGTGCTTCAAGGTGTTTTCGGCGCCGTTCATCAATGCCGCGATGCCCGCTTTGAAATCAGCGTAGAGCGCGGGGGCCATGCCGCCAAACAAGGTCGCCGTCACGGTGGCGCGGCCGAACTTGCCATACTCGACCGCATCGACCCACGCGGGCATCCAGCGGCTGCGGATGAAGGTTTTGTGCAGCTCGGTCTGACGCTGCGTGGCGTTTTGCATCGCTTCGTCGTCGAGCCAGATGTCGGAAACATGAAAGCGAGCGAACACGCCGCCGGGCGTGGGCCTCCAGGTGATGCTGAGCTGCACCGGCAGACCGCCGAGAGCCTTTTTGCCTTCGGTGGGCCATGCACCCTCGGCGATGAGGTGCTCGATGCGCAGGCATTCGCGACCGCGCCAGACACGTGTGGCGGCATCAAAGGTCAGCGTTTCATCGTCGGGGGTCTTTTGGGCGTTTTGTTTGCCTTCCCGACTCGCGAGGATCGTTCCGGCACGATCTTTGATTTCCAGTTCCTTGAGCTTCCAGACGAATCCTTCGCGCTGGCAGTGGCTGGGCTCGTCTTCGAGCAGCAAGACGTGATTCTCAGCAGGCGCGACGCCCAGCGCTCCGGCCTTTGTCTTCTCCCGGTTATTCACGGGCAAGACGGGCACGGCGGATGTTTTCGGATCCGGTGGGAGAAACGCACGGACATGCAGGATCGTGCCCAGTGGAATGTCGCGTAAATCGGCGGGTGCACCGTGATAACGCACGATGGCATACGGCAGCAGGGCAAACGGATGCGGCGCGGTGAAGCGAAAGATGCCCCGGGATGTCACGCGGATGCTGCCACGACGATTCGCGTAATCCACAAAGACGAGCTCGCCGCGATAAGAGTGTGCTTTTTCCAAAGGCGGGAACTTTCCGGCCTCGGGGCGAAATACTTCTGTTCTTGGTGCTTCGTTGGCAGCGTGAGCGGTGACGACGAGCGAGCCGACCAAAACCAAGAACCAAGAACGAGGAACCCAGAACATCACAGAGTGATTACCTTGTTGCTATCGCCGAACTGATCCGTCTCCACGCCCATGCGTTGGGCCATGAGGAGGAGGAGGTTGCTCATGTGGGCGTCGGAGTTCACCGGGCGGCTGCAGAGTTGGTAGTGGGCGGAGGTGAGGGCGCCGTCGGGGCCGAGGGCGTAACCTGCGAAGTCTTTCGCGGCCTTGTTGAAATCGAGATGGCTGCCGTGCTTCAAGCCGAGGTCCGTGCCGCCGGCGAACACGAGCGGGAGGTTGGCGTTGCCGTGGCTGTGGCCATACGACATGCCGCTGCCGAAAAGGGCCATGGTGGAGCCGATGAGCGGCTTGCCGTTGAGGTCCTTCGTTTCCGTGAGGCGGGTGAGGAAGTGGCCGAACTGCTCGATGGCGAAGGTGTCGTAGTTCGTGAGCTTTTCCATGTAACCCGGATCGCCGCCGTGGTGGCTGAGCTGATGGCGCGATTCGGTGATGCCAATTTCAGGAATGGCGAAGGCATCGCCCTCGCCACCGAGGCTGAAGGTGGCCACGCGGGTCACATCCGTCTGGAAGGCGAGCACCATGAGGTCATAGACGGTGCGGAAGTAATCGCCGGCCATCGTTTGCGCGATGTCACGGTTGGTGCGCTTGCGATCGGCATCGGAAATGGTCGGAAGCGGCGTGTCGAGCCAGGCATCGGCGCGTGTTGTGCGGATCTCAGCCTCGCGGACGGAGGTGAGATACTGCTCCATGCGGCCCTTGTCTTCCTTGCCCATCTTTTGCTCGAGTTGGCGCACTTCGGCGAGGTTGGCGTCGAGCACGCTGCCCTTGCGGCGCAAGGCACGGCGTTGAGCCTCTTTTCCGCCCTTGGGTTCTTCGAAGAGCGAGGCAAAAATCTCGCTGCAACGACGCAGCGCAGGCAATTGCACGCCATCCGCCGTCCAGGCGAGCGAGTTCTGCGTGAGCGCGATCTCCATCGAGGCGACTCGCGTCTGCTGGGCCGTGATTTCGGCCATCTTCTGGTCCACGGAGATCGTGTTACGATCCGAGGGGCCCAGCTTGCCGCCGGTGAGGAAGATGTTGATGCAATTGTGGTGATGACTGAGGCTGCCCGGGTGATGCAGACCGCTGATCGGCGTGATGACCTCGCGATGCTTCTCCAGCGGCTTCAACGAGCGCGAAAACTTGTAATCCCGGCCCGCGGTCGTGATCTGGTAGTTCAGCGAGTGCACCCCATTCGCGAGGTAGATGAAGGCACTGCGCTTCGGACTCGTGGCGATGGCTTTTTCGGCCGCCCGCAGCGGCACCATGCACTCCAGCATGGGCAGTGAGATGAAACTGCCGAGCGCCTTGAGCGCGTGGCGGCGATTGAGGAGCCAGGATTGGGTTTGGATGTTCATGGAAAGCGATGGTTATTGATTTTGATTTCCAGCAGATTCAGGGAGGCCAGCAGATTTCTTTTTTGGTTCAGGGAACCCTTCAAAGCTAATCTGTTTGCCTCCCCGAATCTGTTGAATGTTTCTTTTTGGGGTGTTGGACGAAGGAGAAGTCGGCGGTGGTTTTTCCGAAATGGAAGACAATGCCCCATTCGAGATTGAGCCAACGAAGATGGGTTTGGAGAGTGGAACGCTCAGTGGCTGTGATCCCATCGGTGAGTGCGGTAACGAATACCGCGCAAGTTTCATCGATAACGAGGCAGGGCATCGTGATGTGCGGGTGAGCCAAGACGGTAACGGTCGGGTCGAGGTGGATTTTGATTCCCGCAGATTGAATCGCGGCGCTGACAAGGCCCTTCCAAGTCGTCTGTCGATAGCCTAGACCAGTTTCGTTCAGGCATGTGCCTACGGCTTGGAGAATGGTTTCGGCCAGATTTGGTTTGGAGACGAATTCTGGAGGCTTAGCATCTGGGAACCTCGCCGAGCGAGAGCGATAGAGCAGACGTTCCCAGACTAGACTTTGCTTGCCAAAATCCACCAGCAGACTCGTGCGAAGTCGCCAAAACTTGCAGTAGCAGAATACCTGAACCAGATGCTCGGGGGCATATGAGCCACGCAGACACTTTAGCTCGGGGATGAAGTGATTTTCGACGACAAAATCAGGTTCAAAGGAGTCTGCAACAATCCCGCGATAAACCAAGTCCCGCCTAGGCTTAGAAAGATGTGAAATGCCAGCCGCTGTGAGAGCCGCGACAAGCTCCTGGTGATAAATTTCCTCGTCGAGCCCAGGCCCAACCGATGAATGGACCTTCATCGCATGACCGATAAAGGCATGCGTGATCGGGTCATCAGCAGATTGGGATTTGGATTTCACGGTTGGATTAAGACGGTTTTTTCGGAAGTGATTTCCAGTAAATTCAGGGATGCTCACAGATTTCTTTGTTTGGCTCTGAGAGCCCTTCAGAAATAATCTGTTGGCCTCCCTGAATCTGCTGGAAAATCTCATTCATCATCGCTTCCTCATCAGTTCCGACATCGCCACAGCGCGGACGATGTCTTTAATTTTGTAATTGCTCTTTTTTGCCTCAGCTTGGATGGCGTTGAGGTCGTCTCGGTCATCAAAGGAAAGCGCACGGCGGAGGCCGTAGGTGCAGAGGTGTTCGATGAAGGCGCGGGCAAGTTCGTCGCGGTCTTCGAGCAGCCGCTGCTTGAACTCGGTTGAATCCTTGAAGGGACGTCCATCGGGCATTTCACCGGCGGCATTGATGACGGGGTCATTGCCGACACCGGCTGCGATCTTCTCATGCGTGCGCCATTGGCCGATGGCGTCGTAGTTGTCCCAGGCGAGGCCGAGGGGATCGAGCTTTGCGTGGCAGGCGGCGCAGTTGGCGTCGTTGCGGTGAGCTTCGATTTTTTGGCGGAGTGTCGCTTTGGGGCTCTGCGGCGTTGGGGGCTCGATGGCAGGGACGTTGGCAGGAGGCGGTGGAGGTGTTTTGCCGAGAACGACCTCGCTGAGCCACACGCCGCGATGCACGGGACGATGACGCGTGCCATCGGAGGTGAGGCCGAGCACCGCGCCCATCGTCAGCAGGCCGCCGCGACGGTCCTCGGGCTTCAACGACACACGCTCAAAAGCGCCGGTCTTGGATTCCGGCAGTCCGTAGAATTCGCAGAGCCGCGCATTGGCCACGGTCCAATCGGAATGGATGAAACCATCAATGGGCAGGTTTTTGGCGAACATCTCGCGGAAGAACTCCACCGGCTCGGCACGCATGCTGTCCTCCAGCCACGCGTCGTAGGTCGGATAGAGCTTCTTATCCGGTGGGAACATCCCCACACGGTGCAGTTGCAGCCACTGACGCGAGAAATCGTCGATAAAGCGGCTCGCTTTGCCATCCGCGAGCATGCGGTCCACTTCCTTCTTCAATCCATCGCCCTTGAGCGAGCCGGCTTTGGCCGCTGTGAAGAGCGCATCGTCGGGCATCGAGCTCCACAGGAAATACGAAAGCCGCGAGGCGAGTTCCGGGTCGGTGAGACGCTCGCGGGCCACTGGATCGCCCTCGACGAGGTAAATGAAGTGCCGCGAGGTCAGCACACCCTGCAAGGCCACTCGATAGGCATCCACCAGCTTTTCGCCCGCGTCGCGTTCCTCGCGATAGGACTTCAAATACTGCTCGATCTCCTCGCTTTTCACCGGACGACGCCACGCACGCTCCGCAAAGCGCTGCAAATGCGTCGCGACCACCTCGGGCGTCGCGTCATCGGGCGGCACCACATCCTTGCGACGCGCTTTTTCCGCCTCGGATACCAGCGGCCCTTCCCACTCGACCCAATCGAGGATCACCGTGGAAAAAAGACCGTTCCCCTTGTCATCGAACATCTGCGGCGCGTTCGGATTCAGCAGAGAGGTCTCGCTGCTGTGCGTAAACATGTAACCAGAGCCGCTCAGCGCACCGCGGAAGGCCGCACCCTGCCGGCGGTCCACCACTTCCGTCGCCACGACGCAGAAGTCGAGTGTGGCAGGCATTTCGAGAAACACCTCGAACTCATAAACCTGCGGTTTGTCCTCCGGTGCCGTGATGTCGAACTCGATGAGACCGTCCACCGTTTCCTCGCCCGTCCTTTTGCCGATGCTCAAGTGTGCAGTCTGACCGTCGATGGGACGAATGCCGCTGGCCTGGATGCGGAGCTTGTAGAGACCGCTGTGCTCCGGCCCCGTTTTCCCGAACCAGTTCGGCGAGAGTGCGTTTTGGACAGTGCCGGGGAAAAGCAGCCAGCGCAGCGACCTCTTGATGCCAAAGCGATCCAGCACGGCCTGCTGCTCCTTGCCTCCGCGGTAATGAATCTCCGCCGCTGTTTTGCGCAGTTTACGTGCCTCGCTCGTCGCTGTCGGAAACGCCCGGTCCAGCACCAGTTCCGCCGCGCGATAATAGCGATCCACATGCGAAGGCGAGAGCGACAGCTCCGACCCGATGCGCTCAAAGCCATGCCAGCGTGTGTCCTCATTCAGCTCGCCTGGCTTCGCCGGATCGTAGCGCACACCGAGCAGGTCATAGACGGTGTTTTGATACTCCTGCCGGCTCAGCCGGTAATGCGCCACCGGCGGCCGCGCTGCCATCCGGGCCGCCTTGCCCTCTTTGATGCGTGCATCGAGACTCGTCACAAAAGCAGCGATCTCCGCCTGCGACGGCTTCTTTTCCTTCTTCGGCGGCATTTCCCCCGAGTTCACCTGCTCGATCACTTCCGCCCAATGATGCGTGTCCGCGCCGAGCTTGAAATCTCGCGAAAGCTGATCGATGCGGAGATCTCCCTTCTCTTTCTCTGGTCCGTGACAGCGGATGCAGTGTGTCTCCAGAAAAGCCTCATAAGGCTCTGCGGCCTGGGATGGAGCGGCGGGATCAAGGCCAACGGCAAGAAGGATGTAGGCTGGGAAAACGGAGCGAAAAGATAACATGGGTTTTGTCAGTGCTGAAAACGCGAGGAGGAGCCTGGATAGTTCATCCGAGGATCATTGTTCTTTAGTTAAGCAAGGGCGCTTTGGATGACATGACCGTGGACGTCGGTGAGGCGTCGTTCGAGGCCGTTGTGGTAGTAGCTGAGCCGCTCGTGATCAAGCCCGAGGAGGTGCAGGATGGTGGCGTGGAATTCATAGACGCTAGTGACATCGACGGCGGCCTTCCAGCCGAACTCATCAGTCCCGCCGTGGTGTTGTGCGCCGGTTTTGACGCCAGCACCCGCGAGGATGCAGGTGAAGCCACTGGGATTGTGATCACGGCCTGAGGCTCCCTTTTGAAAGGTAGGCATGCGGCCAAATTCGGTGCAAAAAACGAAAAGCGTGTCCGCGAGCAGGCCGCGCTGTTTCAGATCCATGAAGAGCGCGGCGGTGGGTTGGTCGAGGATCTCGGCGTGGCCGGGATACTGCGTGGCGATGGTTTTGTGGCCGTCCCAGTTGCCCACGCCTTCGCCCATCGCGTATGCGCCGTTGAAGATCTGCACGAAGCGCACGCCCTGCTCGCACAGGCGACGCGCCAGGATGCAGTTGCGAGCGTAACCGGCCTTCACGGCATTCGTGGGATCGTCAGCGCCATACATCTTCAAGACGTGGGCTGGCTCGCTGCTGAGATCGGTGAGTGAGGGAACGGTCATCTGCATCTTCGCAGCGAGCTCGTAGCTGGCGATGCGTGCAGCGAGCTCGCTGTCGCCGGGGAATTTTTCGAGATGTCGCTCATTGAGGCGCTTCAAGAAATCTGCGGTAGCTTTGTCGGTGCTGGCGGAGATGCCACTGGGGCGTGCGAGGAAGCGGATGGGGTTTTCGGCATTGAAGGCGGTGCCTTGATACGCGGCGGGGAGGAAGGCGGCGCCCCAGTTGTTGCCTGCCGCCTGCGGATTGCCACGCGGATCGGGAATGGCGATGTAGGACGGCAGGTTTTCGTTTTCGGTGCCAAGCGCGTAGTTCACCCAGGCCCCAGCGGAGGGAAAGCCTTCCAAAGTCTGGCCGGTGGACATGAAGGTCTCGCCGGGACCGTGCGTGTTCGTCTTCGACGTCATGCCGTGGCAGAAAAAGAAGTCATCCGCGCACTCGCCGAGCTTGGGCAGCAAGTCGGAGGTCATTTTGCCGGACTGGCCGCGTGGTTTGAAATCGCGCAGCGGCTTGATGAGGTTTCCCTGCTCGCCCTGGAAGGTGACGACGTTGCCACCGGGCATCGGCTGGTCGTGGTATTTAAAGAGAGCGGGTTTGTAGTCGAAGGTATCGACATGGCTCAATGCACCGCTGCAAAAGACCATGACGACGCGTTTGGCTTTGGGCGCAAAGTGGGGCTTTCGAGCGGCGAAGGGTCGCGCAGCGTCGATGATAGGTCGGATAGGACCTGATGCGGCCAATAGCTGATCTCGCGAGAGCAAATCGAGCAACGCGATGCTGCTGAGACCGTGAACGGTCTGCTGGAGGAAGGTGCGGCGGTTGAGGAGGGAATTCATGATCTATTCCAGGAAGAGAAACTCGTTCGAGTTCAGAAGAGCGCGGCAGAAGGCTTGGAGGCCTTCTTCTTTGACGAAGGACTCGGCGGCGGTGAGTTCGTCTTTTGTGGGTTGGCGTTGATAGACGAGTTGGTAGGCGGTGGTGACGTTTTGGGCTTTGGCGGCGAGTTTGGTGGCTTGGTCGAGGACGAACTGGCTGTTGTAGAGATTGAGCGCTTGGAGCGGCGTGGTGCTGCGGGGGCGGCTGGGGCAGACTTGGCCGCCATCGGGGGCGTCGAAGGCGGCGAAGATGGCGTCGGGCTCCATGCGGAGTTTGAGGGCGTAGATCATGCGGCGGTAGTCCTCGCGCTCGAAGTCGCCCGTTTCGGCGATCCAGTTGCGGGCGTAGTTGGCATTGGGCTCGTAGAGCATGAAGCCAGGGCCGCCGGGCGTGAGATCGAGGCTGCCGGTGACGGCGAGGATGCTGTCACGGATGATTTCGGAGTCGAGACGACGAGGGGAGAAGCGCCAGAGGAGGGTGTTGGTCGCATCATTCCTGATTCCTGATTCCTGATTCCTGAGTTGTTCAGCAGCGGCGCGTGGAAGTGAATCAGGATTCAGGATTCTAGAATCAGGAATGGAAGTATTGAGCGTGCTCGCTTGCTGAAACGTCTTCGATGTCAGAATGAGTCTCTGAATGTGCTTTACGCTCCAGCCGCTCTTGATGAACTCATTGGCGAGCCAGTCGAGGAGTTCGGGATGCGTGGGTTTGAAGCCCATGTGGCCAAAATCGCTGGGCGTGGCGACGAGGCCGGTGCCGAAGATGTAATGCCAGATGCGGTTCACCATGACGCGGGCGGGCAGTGGATTGCGTGGATCGGAGAGCCATTTGGCGAAGGCGAGGCGGCGCTGCTGCTCCGGGGCGTCGGGCGCGAGATGGAAGCTGCCAAGAGTGGGATGGAAAAGCGAGAGCGCATCCGGTGCGACGACTTCCCGCGGGTTCATGTGATCGCCGCGATGCAGACGATGCGTGGGCTCTGGCTGCTTGAAGGTGCCTGCGTAGGCCATGGGCGGCTCGGTGAAGCTTTGCAGCTCTTTTTGCAGTGCATCGACTTTTGTGATGAGGTCGGCGGGGGCGTGCGACGCGGATGGGATGGCTTTGACCTTTTTGTTAAAGCGGGCACTGAGGCGATCCGCGTGGCTGGCGACGGTTTTCCAGGTCTTGGCATCGTCAGAGACCTCGATGCGATACGCGGTGGCGAGGCGATCTTCATAAACCTTGCCGCTGGTGCTGCGATCGCGACTCCAGACGACGCGGTTGATTTCATGCGCACGGTCAAAATCGAACTTTACCCAGCCTTTTGTTTCTTTGGCGATCCAACTGCGACTGTTGCCGTAATGGCCGTCGTTGATGTGTGCGAGCTTATGAATCGGCGAGGGGCCGTAATCGCCGCTGGAGGTCGTTTTGGCCTTCAACGCGAGGTTTTCGCCGTTGGGGCCGAAAATCTCGAGTTCGTCGATGCAGGCGTTGTTGCTATAGCTGTCCTCAATGACGAAGCGGAGGTGTTTCGCGGTCGTGGGAGTGAAAAGATCCGTGTTGGCGGTGTGAGTGACGGGTGGGCGGATATGGAGCTTTTCGGAAGGCGCGGGCAGTTCTTCGAGGAGGAGGATGTCTGCGGCCATCGGAGCACTTGTCGGGCCCATGCGGAGCAGGATGCGGCTATCGGCGGCCAGTTCGTGCTCGCCGAGGCTTTTGAAGCTGCTCCAGCGTTTTTTGCTGGCGATGGCCGGTGTGCCATCGGCGAACTGGCGTTGGTTGATGGTGCCGATTTCGGTTTGTTTGCCGTTGGTTTCGAGAATGAAGCGGGCGTCCGGTGCATGCGTGGTCCAAACGCCCCAGCTCACCCAGATGCGATGTTTGCCGCTGCGTTTCGGTGTCCACGCCACGCAGTCAGTGCCGGGCTCCTCGACGAAGTAGCGGTAGCTCTCGCCGATGTTGGGGAAGCGGTGTGCATCGCCGGGGTCGTTCAGCTCGCCCTGGGCGGTGCCGGTGTCGTATTCGGTGGGTTTGACGCCTTTCGGTGTCTTCAAAAACGCCGCTTCTTCCTCACTGAGTGTCAGGCGGCGGCCTAGCAGGGCTTTTGGCTGATATTCAGCAAGTTTGGTGAGGAGCGGTGCGAGCTTGGCGCGGATTGCAGCGGCCTTTTTCTCCTGAGCGGCGTATTCCGGTGACTTGATCGGGCGCTCGCCATGCTGCACGCCGGAAAAGACAGCCTGCATGGAGTAGAAGTCGGTTTGCAGGACGGGATCAAATTTGTGGTTGTGGCACTTCGCGCAGATCATCGTCGTGGCGAGGAAGGTCGTGCCAGTGGTGTTGACCATGTCGGAGAGCTCGTCGGCACGCTGCATGAGCTGCAAATTTTTGTCCTGGCCCTTCACACGATCATACGGACCACCGACGATGAAGCCGGTGGCGACATCTGCGTCACAGGTGTCGCCAGCGATCTGCTCGAACATGAAGCGGTCGTAGGGTTTGTCAGAGTTGAAGGCGTCGATGACGTAGTTGCGGTAGCGCCAGGCATTCGGGCGCTCGTGGTTGGTCTCAAAGCCGTTCGAGTCAGCGAAACGCACGACATCCAGCCAGTGGCGGGCCCATTTCTCGCCGTAGTGGCGGGAGGATAAAAGAGAGTCGATGAGCGAAACGGGAGAATTCCTGATTTTAGATTCCTGATTCCTGATTTGCTCAGAGTTTGGAGGCAGCCCGGTGACGATGAGGTGAAGACGGCGGACCAGGGTGTGCGGATCAGCCAGAGGTGAGAGTGCCAGGCCCTTTTCGGCGAGCCTTTTGGTTATGAAGTAGTCGATGGGGTTCACCGAATCAGGAATCATGAATCCAGAATCAGGAATTGGCTGATACGCCCACTGTGTGAGGCGTGGGTCTTGAGCGGCGGCTTTGTCCGCAGCGTTTTCGGGCCAGATGGCGCCGGAGTCGATCCAGGCTTTGATTTTGGCGATTTGATCAGCCGTGAGGGGCTCGCCTTTCGGTGGCATGCGTTCATCGCCGGTGGCGGTGATGTGTTTGAAGAGTGGAGATGCGCTGGTTTTGCCTGCGATGATGGCAGGGCCGCTCTCGCCGCCTTTGAAGGCGTGGATTCGCGCATCGAGGCGCAGGTCTGCTTTTTGCTTTTCGGGGCCGTGGCACTCGACGCAGCGCTCTTGGAGGAGGGGGCGGATTTCGCGATCGAAGTCCTGGGAGAATAGGACGGATGGGGCGGATAGGGCGAATAAGAGAAGTCTCATAAACCGAGATCGGTGCGGGCGTGTTCGAGGTGGGTGCGCATGGCCTTGGCGGCAGTAGCGGGGCGGCGGGCGAGGATGGCGCGGAGGATTTTGGCGTGGTCAGAGACCGCTAGTTCCTTGGTGACGCGGCTGTAGCCGCGTTTGAGGCTCGTTTGTAGCAGCTCGGAGAGGCTTTGAATGAGCAGTGCGGCGATGCGGTTGCCACTGGCCTCTGCGAGGAGGCAGTGAAAGGTCATGTCGGCTTGGACCTGTTCTTCAAAAGTGGCGGCTGCTTCAAAGCGGAGATGGCAGTCGGTGAGGGCCTTTAAATCGGCTGTGGTAGCACGCTCGGCGGCGTGTAGGGCGTTTTCTGGTTCTAGTGCAAGGCGCACCTCGATGAGTTGAGCGATGCGTTGGGCTTCATTTGGCACGAGGAGGCTGAGTGCGCCGTTGAGCGGCTTGTGGAGCTTGTCCACGACGGTCATGCCGCTGCCTTGGCGGATTTCGAGCAGGCCCTGGAGTTCGAGTCGTTTTGCGGCCTCGCGGATGACGCTACGGCTGACGCCAAATTTGGCCGACATGTCCCGCTCCGTCGGCAGGCGACGATTGGTGCGGGCGAGGCCGATGATGCGGCGTGAGACGGTTTCGACGAGAGAGACGGACATGGGAAATTGGTCAGACCAATTTCTCATACGGGCGAGGAGGCCGCTTTTAACGCGTTTTTCAGCTATTGAGCCGCCAGAGCGTGAAATTCAGCACGGTGGCAAAGCTGACCCAGGCGAGGTAGGGCAGGAGGAGGAGGCCTGCGGGGCGTGATACCGCGCCGAATGCCCGCTGGGTGATGAAAATGGCGATCCACAGGCTGATGATGACGAGGAGGGCAGCACCGATTTGATGGGCACCAAAGAATAGGGGTGTCCAGGCGGCATTGAGGGCGAGCTGGACGATGTAGAGCATCATTTCACGGCCCCAGCCGACTCGCCGCCACACTGTCCATGCGGCGATGGCCATCATGAGATAGAGGGCGGTCCAGACCGGGCCGAAGAGCCAAGAGGGCGGATTCCAAGTGGGTTTCGCGAGTGATTGATACCATTCACCTGGCGGTGTGAAAGCACCCGCTGCGGGTGCGAGGAAGGTGAGGAGGATGAATCCGCAGAGGACAGCGAAGCTTGCGGCGGCAGAAGGAGTTTTCATGACTTGGCACCGCAGGATGTGGTAAAGGATGGTATCAGCAACATTGAAACACAAGCCAAGCGCCGCTAAAGTCTCCCAATTTCGCCTGTTCGCGTTTCACCCAGAAATAAACCATTCCGCAGTCTCCCCACATGATGTCGAGTTCTTCATCACTGTCGAATTGGAGGAGCAGGCTCCATTCGGCGGCCCCAGCCATAAGTTTTTGCGCCTTCTCGCACTTATATCCCTCCTCATTGCCCACATACACTCCGTTGGAGGCGAGCTGGCACTCCTTGTCCATTTCAGGCGATTGCACTGCGTCCGGCCAACCTCCCAGTTGATGATGCGGGTGGCTCATGTAAATGGCTGAGGATTGATCAATCCAGGCATCAGACTGTTTGCTGTGCAAATTTAGCCGGGCCACCTCCTCTGTGAAAATGCTAGGGTAAGTATGAGCCTTTACAAAGTTCACATGATGCTTTTTTAAGCATGTCTGGTCACTTATATCCTCCGGTTTTGCCGCAAATGAATTTTGTCTGGCGGCCGAAGCTGGAATGTAAAGCACTCGAAAACTGTCTCTATCTTTTGGATCAAGCCCCTGGCATCTCCTCTACATCATAAAAAAACAGCAGCCTGCCGGATGGAGGTAGCCAATCCGTAACGACTCCAGTCTCGGACAAATCCAAACAGGCCAAGAAGGTTAAAGGACGCCCTCCGCAGCGAGGCCACACAAAGCTATCGTGCTCAGGAGGGCAGCCGCCGAGCCATGATGATGTGGTTTCCGAGGTCTTACGGATCAGCATGGCGGGTTTGGAGAGAGAATCCATGCATCGCTTGAGATCCGCCATCACCACAGGCGGCTCCTCGTCTGGATCAAGTAAGCCATTCTTCCTTCGCCACCAGTTCTGCAAAAGAGTACCTGTGATGATAAGAAACAACGCGAGAAAGGTTAGAACGAGAAAGTCCATGGGGATACCTTCTCACTTCTTCTTTTCCCAATCGCGTGCTTGGATGACGGCTTCGAGGTCAGCTTTGGCGGAGGTATCGGCGGGGAGGAGCTTGAAGTGGGTCATGTAGCGGAGGGCTTTGGCGACGTTCATGATTTCGCCTTTTTGCTTTTCCTGCTTGGTGGCGTCTGCGGTTTTTGCTTCGGCTGCGAAGGCTGTGAGTGTGGCGAGAGAGGCTTTCTCGGCGTCAGCGTTGGCTTCGTAGCAGAGGGATTCGAGGAGGCGGAGGGCTTTGGCGTTGCCTTGCAGCTTTGCGGCGTCTTCGCGGATGGTTTTGGCGATTTCGGCACGCTTTTTGGCGGTGGCTTCCTCGCTCATCTTGGAGTATCTCGCCGCCTTCGATGGCCCGCTTTGGCAGTGGGCGATACCAGATGTTGCGGAAGCGCACGGGATTGCCGTGGTCCTGGATTTTGAGCGGTCCTTTTTCAGGGAAGGCGCGTGGCTTGCTGCGGCCTTTGTGGCCGCCGCCGCCTTCGAGCGGGGTGTGGTCCTGGGTGAGGACGCCATTGACGAAGACGGTGATGTAGCCGGGGTCGATCTGCTGGCCGTCTTTGAAGATGGGGCGGCGGAAGACGATGTCGTAGCTCTGCCACTGGCCGGGAGCACGCAGGGGATTGGCGGCGGGCGGATTGATGCCGTAGATGCTGCTGGCGAAGCCGTCGGGGTAGGTGGGGTTGTTGTGATTATCGAGCACCTGCACCTCGACCTGACCCATGAGGAAGACGCCGCTGTTGCCGCGGCCTTGGCTGTTGCCTTCGACTTTGGAGGGGGCTGACCACTCGATGTGGAGCTGGCAGTCGGCGAATTCTTCGACGCTGCGGATGTAGCCGCTGCCGGGCACGCATTGGAGCACGCCGTCCACGACTTCCCACTTGGTGGGCTCGCCAGTGGGCTTGTCCGATTTCCATTTGCTGATTTCCTCTGGCTTGCCGGAGAAGAGGATGACGGCGTCGGAGGGTGGGGCGCTGTTTTCACCGGGCTCGACACGCGGGGGCTGTGGGCGATTCATGTCATGGATGGCCCAGGGGTGGGTGGCATCCGGGGGATCACCGTAGAAGCCGCCTTCGGCGAGGGCAGGGTGGGTGAGGGCGAGGAGACAAAAGAGGTGCGGCAGTGATTTCATGGAGCGGGAGTGCATAAACGGCGGTGGAGGGGTTCCAAGTTTCAAGTTTCGGGTTGTGCTTCTGCGGGGGGGGATAGGATGGGCGGCGCATGAAAGCGGCTCTTTTTCACGGTTTTTCAGTTCTAGCTGCCACGCTATGGCTCACGGGGTGTGCACTGCCGCCGCCGCCGAAGGCGGAGGTGGTCTATGATGAATCCATGCCGGAGGTGCAGCGTGCGCTGCCTGCGGATGGCGCGGAGCCCTTATATAATGGTGCGGCGTCGATGAATGTGCCGGCGCACTCGACGACGCTCAATGATGTGGCTCGCATGCTGGCGGGGATGGATGCGGAGGGGCTCGATCAGCTAGCAGGTATCCGCCGCTCACCGATCTGGCAGCAGCACCGGCAGCGGATGGACATGATGTGGCAGACGCATGTGCAGCTGCACCGCGATCCGATCCAGCGCTGGGCTGCCAGAGAGATCGGAGATTTGCGGGATGCAGGGACGGTATTCTATCCCTTCAGCGGGCCGGATTTTCTTTTTGCGAACGCGTTTTTCCCGCATGCAGAGAGCTATGTGCTGTGTGGACTAGAGGGAGCAGAGCCGATGCCTGAGCTGGCGGCCCTGACTGCGGCGGATGTGCAGGAGGGCCTAGCGCAGCTACGCAGCACGCTGCAAACGAGCATGCAGTTCAGTTATTTTATCACGAAGGACATGCGTAGCGATCTACAGGCGACGCGGTTCAAAGGCGTGCTGCCAGTGATGATGGTCTTTTTGGCAAGGGCGGGTCTGCGAATCGAATCGGTGGATACCGTGCAGCTAGATGCGGGGGGAAATGCGGTGATGGCAGGCTCATCTGGCCACACGGGTCTGCTGATCCGCTGCCGCACGGGCTGGGGTGGCACGAAGCACCTTTTTTACTTCAGGCAGGATTTGTCGGATGGTGGGCTGGGGGCTCCGTTCTTGAGCTTTGTGTCACGCTTTGGCCGAGTGCCGGTGTTTACAAAGAGTGCGTCGTATCTGATGCATGAGGGGTCATTTTCACGCATCCGTGATTTTTTACTCCAGAGCTGTGGTGCCATCGTGCAGGACCCGACGGGGGTGCCTTATGCATCCCTACTCAAAGCAGGACGGCAGATCCGGCTCTATGGGAACTACCAGGGCACGCTGGATATTTTCCCGAACAGCCAGCAGCCAGACCTGATCGAGGCGTATCGCAGTGGTCAGCCAGGGGCACAGGCGCTGGATTTTGGCATCGGGTATCTATTTGAGCCCTCTCGCACGAGCCTGATGGTGGCCAGGCAGCAGTGAGAAGCACAGAAAGCCGTAGGAACCAGCTTTGAAGTTGCGTTCATGGACGCATCGCCGCTATCTTTGCGGCCCCCAATCCAACTATGAAGCCCACACTCTTCCCCAATCGCCGCGCCTTCCTCCGTGGCACCGCAGCCGCCACTGGCGGTATTTTCTTCCCACACCTCCTGCTCGGTCAGGAAGGTGGCGTCAAAAAACTCAACGTCGCAGGCATCGGCGGCGCGGGCGGCAAAGGCGCGAGTGACATCGCCATCGCGGCTGAAGGCGCAAACGTCGTCGCGATCTGCGACATCGACAGCAACCGCCTCGCGGATGCGCAGAAGAAGTATCCAGGGGCGAAGATGTTCCAGAGCTTCCGTGAGATGTTCGATACCATGGGCGACCAGATCGATATGGTGACTGTCTCCACCCCTGACCATGCCCATTATCCGGCAGCGATGGAGGCCATCAAACGCGGCAAGCATGTCTGCGTGCAAAAGCCCCTCGTGAACCGCATCTGGGAGGCCAATCAGCTCCATGAAGCCGCCAAAAAGAAAGGCGTGAAGACCAACATGGGCAACCAGGGCCATTCCGGCGAGTCTATTCGCCAATTCAAAGAGTGGATGAATGCAGGCATCGTCGGCAACGTGAAAGAAATTCACGTTTGGACCAACCGTCCCATCTGGCCGCAGGGAAATGCCGCGCTAGACATCTACACAGGCAAAACAGCTCCCAAACCGCGCCGCAAGGAAGAAGCCAACGCTGCCGCCGAAGCAATCGGTCAGGCCCCGGCGCACGTAAGCTGGACCAACTGGCTCGCTCAGTCCCCAGATATGCCCTACGTCCCAGGACTGCATCCTTTAGCGTGGCGCGGACACCGTGAATTCGGTGCTGGAGCCATGGGCGACATGGGCTGTCACATCATGGACGGTCCCTTCTGGGCCTGCGAGCTCGGCGAGCCGTATAAGCTCGAAGCCGAAGTCGGCGAGCTCACAGAGCATAGCTGGCCCGCCTGGTCCCACGTCATCTGCTCCTTCAAGCATGCCAAATATGGCGAGATCAAGCTGCACTGGTATGAAGGCAAAAATGGCGACGTGCCCATGAAGCCCGCCCGCCCTGCCAAGCTCGAAGAGGGCCGCGATTACAATAAAATGATTGGCGGTTTCATGGTCGTCGGTGACGAAGACACCGTCCTCAGCGCCCACGACTACTGTGGTAACCTCGAAGTCGTCGGTAACCGCGAAAAACTGGTCAAATTCGCCAAGGAGACCCCGAAAACCCTCGACCGCGCTCTCGCTCCCGATAAGCCGCAGCTCGAACTCGTCCGCGCCATCGAGCAAAACAAGATCGCTGGCAGCAACTTCGATTACAGCGTGCCCCTCACCAAGCTCTGCCTCTTTGGCAATCTCGCCATCGCCAATCCGGGCAAAGTCATTAACTGGGACAGCGCTACGCAGCAAACCGACAACGCCGACGCCAACAAGCTCATCCAGCGTGCTGCCGTCCGTCAGGGCTGGGAATACAGCGCTGCGAGCATCTAAACCACGCTCACACTCACGAAACTGAGTTCACCGGCGGCATGAGCAAATCATGCCGCCGGATTTTTTTACCGGCTACGCACCACCATCGTGTCAGCGATCATATCGTGGAGGCAGCGGCGATCTGTGCGGAAGATGCAGAACGCATCCACAAGCCAGATACCGAGCCCGACGCCTGGGATCGTCTGCGTCAGGACTAGCATGACAAAGGAACGCAGCATGACGACGCTGATGAATCCGGCACGACCACCCGTTTGATGCTTCACCACACGCGTCCCCGTGATCAGCTTTCCCACCGTCTGGCCACGCCAAGTGAGTAAAATCACGTTCAGGAGCCCGACGCCTAACAATAGATTCATCGGCATCACGAAGTCCTGAGGGCGTGCTTCGATGACTTTTTGCATGTGCTCCTGTGTCGCGACAATGAGCTGATTCTGTGGCAAAAGCTGGTTTTTCTCAAAAAAGGCCTGGAGGCCCAGCGCATTGGAGAAAAGCAACATCGCAGGCAGTATTGTGAGCATATCCACCCACCAGCCGAGGAAACGCTGCCAGAGCGATGCGGGCTGGAGAGAGCCCTCCGCCCCATCATCGAGAGCACTCCAGCGGAAATCACCCTCGACTGGCGGTGGCGTAGCACTGCTCCTTTCCGGCTGCACAGGCTGCTCTGGAGGCGGGAACTCCACGGAGAGAGGTGACCACTCCTTTAGCCCTGCATGCCAGCAGATGTCCGTCGGCTTGAACTCGCCAGCACGCAGACCTGCGCTGATGTCGAGATCACTGAATTCTCCGATTTTTTCACCATCACGGGCGACATGATATTTCATACACGCCTACCTCGCGCCGCAGAGGCGGTTCTCAAGAAAGAAAAGCATGTGGAGGGCTCGAAAAGGCAGACTTTTTGACAATGCTTACCGCATCGCCTCAAAGCGCTTTTTCAGAAGATCTTTTTGGGATGCATCACCGAGCTTCGATTGCGTGTCGTCGATCCATTTTTGCTCGAGGGCATTCTTGGTCGGGCGGTTGACCTGGTAATAGACACCGAATTTTCCAGGAGCGAGGTTGTCAGCGAGTTTGAAGGCGGCGACGTCGTCTGTCACGTCGTGCTGCGTTTCGTCGATGGTTTCCCAGGAACCGCCTTTTTTCGGCCAGCTATCGTCGAAAGCGCCGGGGTAGAACATGACGCACTCACTGAGGCACTCGACGACGCTGAAGCCGTCGTGATTGATGGCACGGGTGAAGATTTCCTCCATGTGCTTCACCTGCGCAGCGTGGGTGCGAGCGATGAAGGTGGCACCGCTGGCGAGGAGCTGCTTCATCGGATTGATCGGGCGGTCGATCGCGCCAGTGGGATCAGTCTTCGATTTGCGGCCAATGGGCGTCGTCGGGCTGGTCTGGTTCTTCGTGAGGCCGTACACGAAGTTATCCATGGTGATGTAGGGGAGCTTGATGTTTTTGCGGGCGGCGTGGTTCAGGTGATTACCACCGATGGAGAAACCGTCACCGTCACCGCCAAAGACGAAGACATGCACATCCGGGCGGCTCAGACTGACACCCGTCGCGAGGGGCAGGGCACGGCCATGGATGAAGTGCAGGCTGTGCGTGTTCATGAAATAGGGGAAACGCGAGGAGCAACCAATGCCTGCGACCACCACGATTTTCTCCTGCGGGATGTTCAGCTTCTCCAGCACGCGGTAAAACATGGCGAGCACGGCGAAATCGCCGCAGCCGGGGCACCAAGTCGGATGATCAGCCGTGAGAGCCTTTTTCGTGAGTTTTTCGACAGCCGGAGCAACTGGGGCGTCAGGGGCAGAGGTGAGGGCGGCGGGGGGCTCCAGAGTGGTAGCGGACATGAGTTAGGTATTTGGTTGGTGGTGAAAAAGGCATTACAAACGCAATTTGGACAAACGCTATTTGTCCAAGTTACGGGGAAATGAGCAGGCAGCTTGAAAATCCGTTGGCCTCCAAGGGTAGCAAAAAAACAGCACCGGAAGGTATTTCTAGCCTAAAGACAGCGCTCGCTCCCGGTGCGGCGGAGGCGCGGCGGGCAGAATGGAGCGATCTAGTGGCCGAGGAGGGCATGAATGAGCGAATAAGGCTTTTTAATGGAGATGAATCAGGAGGTCAATCGGCAGGATGAGCGATGTCAAAAACCAGTCCAACTGCCTGTCTGCCGCCCAAATGGCTCATTCAATGGACCCATTGGCCACAAAATGGGGCGAGGAGGATGGTTACTCTCTGTGAGAGCTAAGAATTAGAGGAATCGCGGCCGTTTACCGTTGGCGGAGGTTTGATGAATGCCGTTGCGGAGGATTCTAAACTGGCTCCTACTTTGAGCGTGGTCTTAACGCACGATAATACTAACCTGAAAACGGAAGGATGGACGCTGGTTCGGGTAGGGATCTTTTGGTTGATGATGATTGTTTCACTGGGTGCATTTGAAGTGAAGCACGGTGGCGTGGTGGTGAGTGTGAGTGGAATCGAAGCGGCTCAGTGGAAGAATTTGGAAGGGATGTTGAAGGATCAGCTCACGCTGAATGGTGGTGGGGCTGTGGCGGAGCCTTTGGCGGATGATTTGGCGTTTTTTACGCGGCAGTTTTTGATACGAGATGGTTGGCCGGAGGTGGAGGTGAGCTGGAAGCTGCAAAAGAGTGCGATTGTGCTGGTGGTGAAGACTGGCCCGCGTGTGCGGGTGGGTGAAGTGCGGGTGCAGGGGGCTAAGGAGGTGCCGGAGGAGGAATTGCGGAAATTCGTGATGAAGCCGACGCTGGAGCGGGAGAGCGTGGACGCGAAACTGCCGCAGTGGGTGGATGGTGATCTCCAGGAGGGGGCAGGATTGGTAGCGCGGCGTCTGCGTGCGGAGGGCTATCTGAATGCGACGGCGCTGCTACTGCCCGCACCGGATCATGATGCGCAGTTTCGCCGTGATTTGACCGTGCAGGTGACGCCGGGGCCGCGTTTCACCTTTGGAAAGGCTTCGCTGAGTGGTGCCCCGTTGGAGCTGGAGTCCGAGATGCAGGCACTGATGACGGAGCAGGAGGGGACAGCCTTTAATGAGGCCCGTGTGCAGCAGATCGAGCAGCGCCTGCGGTCGATGTGTGCTGATCATGGTTGGCTAAATGCCACCACAGAGGCACGCTACACATTGTCAAAGGCAGGCGGTGCGGTGGATGTGCTCTTTCTGGTGACTCCAAGTGAGCGTGTGCGCATCACGCGGGTGGTGACGCATCCGGGCTTCAGCCGTGGAGCGGCTCGGGTGCTGATGGCGAAGTTTAAGCCGCTCCAAGGGCAAATTTATGAAGCGGAAGATGCGGATTTCTTTTTCAAGCGTGCGCTGGATACAGGGATGTTTGCGCTATTGGACACGGAAGTCGTGGCGGTGGATGCGGCGAAATCACAGGGCGAGCTGCATGTCACGGGCGAGGAGACAAAGCCGCACACACTGGGCTTTGAGGCGGGCTTTGATACCTTCCTGGGTGGTCAGGCTGGCGTAACCTACAAGAACACGAATTTCCGCAACAAGGGCAATACCTTGGCCGCAGAGCTGAGTTACAGCGTGGCGGGGCCGCTGGGTTTTGTGAGTCACACGAATCCGGCTGTGTTTGGCTCGCAGTGGGCGCTGACTTCACGTCTCGCGTTGGAGCAGTTCAATCGCTTCGAGTATGATCGGCTAGGGACGACGCTGGGTTTTGATCTGGTGCGACGGGTGAGTGTGCCGCTGAGTTACGGCTTCTTTTTGAGTTCATCGGTCAATACGGTGAGCACCAAGAATCTGACGAAACTGGAGACTGGGCCGCAGAGTTACACGCTGGAGAGTCTGGGGGCGAATATCCTCTATGATCAGCGTGATAGCCCTATTTTGCCGACAAAAGGCTGGATGGTGTCTGGACGGCTAGAGAGCACCGTGAGCCTGCTCGGCGGGAATGTGAGCTTTTTGCGCTCAGACATCCGCGCGGCGTGGTATCGGCCCCTGACGAAAAAATTGCGCTTTGCGACAGGTTTTGAGCTCTCGAATCTCCTCGGTGTGAAGGCGGAGGATGTGCCGATCGATGCCCGTGTCTTCAATGGTGGGCCCAATAGTGTGCGCAGCTTTGCGCAGCGTGAGCTGGGGCCGGTGACACCGGGCGGCACACCGCTAGGGGGCACATCGGCGCTGTTTGCGAGTGCCGAGTTCTCCTATGAGCTCATTCAAAACTTGGAGCTCGCCCTTTTTACGGATGTAGGCAGCCTAGGACGTGGGGTGAATGCGTCACCCTTCGCCTACTCATCGGATCTGCGCTACGCGGTGGGTGCCGGGCTGCGCTATCATCTGCCTTTTGGCCCGATCCGAGTCGATTATGGGCATAACATGAGCCCACGCACAGGCGAGCGCGGCGGGATGCTGCACGTGACCGTGGGTTTTGCGTTCTAGACCTGCATTGACGATGTTTGCTAGCGGCGGCATGGGGATGCGGTCTTTGCATGAGTCGCGAAATGAATTCTCTACAGCACAAGCCCGTCCTCGGGGCGTGGTGGATGGTGCTGTCGCTGACGTGTTTTACGGGGAATGCGCTGCTGCTGAAGGTGCTGGCCTCGCAGCGGATGGTGGATGGCTGGGTATTGCTGCTTTTTCGTGCTGGCCTAGGGCTGCTGGTGACGATGCTGTTTTTTTCGTCGTCAGGGACGCTGCGGCTGATGCGCAGTTTTCAGAGCTGGCTGCTGGCCTCACGCGGTGTCCTGGGAGCGCTAGGCACGGCTGCGTATTATTTGACGATTGGTCCGCTAGGGGCGGGGAAATCGACCCTGATCGGGAATACTTGGTGTGTGTTTGCCGCGGTGATGGCTGCCTGGGTGCTACGTGAGCGGCTGGGTGTGGTGCAGGTGCTGGGCATCGTCCTAGCGCTGCTGGGGCTCTCATTTCTGACCGGGATGACGCCGGGGGCGCTGGTCGTTTTCGGCAAGTATGAAATGATCGCCCTGGGCGGTGCGGTGCTGGCGGCGGCTGTGGTGGTGGTGATCCGCCAACTGACGCGGACGGAGTCGAGTGCGACGATTTTTGCTTCGCAATGCATTTACGCACTGCTGCTGTCACTGCCGCTGGCCTGGGGGCATCTGGGATCACTGGGCGGGCTGGATGTGGCGCTGCTGTGTGGCGCGGCGCTGTGTGCGACGGTGGGGCAGCTCGCGATGACGGAGGGTTTTCGCTTTTTGTCGGTGGCGGCGGGTGGGGCGTTTCAGAATGCGGTGCCGCTGGTCATCACGCTGTGCAGCATGTGGCTGTTCGCAGAGCCATTTACCGGTTTGCAGATGCTGGGGGGCTTGCTGGTGCTGTGGGGTGGCTTTCAGACGGTGGTGGGTGGGCGTGGGCGGTGATTTGAGCATTCGACAATCGCCATTCGTCATTCAAAATCGGCCTCCCCATGTCTGACTCTATCCCGAACGTCCTCGCTGAACGCTACGCCACCGCCCCAATGCGTGCTCTCTGGTCTCCAGAGGGCAAAGTCCGCCTCGAACGCGACTACTGGATCGCAGTACTGAAAGGGCAGCGTGATCTGGGCATCCCGGTGCCAGAGGGCGTGATCGAGGCGTATGAAAAGGTGAAGGACCAGATCGATGTGGCCAGCATCATGCGCCGTGAGCGTGTGACGCGGCATGATGTGAAGGCGCGGATCGAGGAGTTCTGCGATCTAGCCGGGCATGAGCACATCCACAAAGGCATGACCAGCCGCGACCTGACGGAAAATGTGGAGCAGCTCCAGGTCTTCCGCGCTTTGGAGGAGAGCCGCCGAAAGGCCGTGGCCGTGCTAGCAGGCATCGCGAACCGTGCGGTGCAGACGCGTGACATCCCGCTCACGGCCCGCACGCATAATGTGGCTGCGCAGGCCACGACGCTGGGCAAGCGCATCGCCATGTTCGGTGAGGAGATGCTGCTGGCCTTTGGTGATCTGGAGAATGTGATCGCGACGTATCCCGCACGCGGCCTCAAAGGCGCTGTGGGCACTCGCCTAGACCAGATCACACTCTTTAATGGGGATGCGAAAAAGGCCTCTGAGCTGGAAAGCCGCATCCTGCATCATTTAGGCATGCCTGCGGCCTTTGGCGCTGTGGGGCAGGTGTACCCACGCAGCCTCGATTTGCAGGTGGTGGGCTCACTTTGCCAGCTCGCGAGCGGTCCGGGCAGCTTTGCCCGCACGCTGCGTCTGATGGCGGGGCATGAGCTGGCGAGTGAGGGCTTTGCCAAAGGCCAAGTCGGCTCCTCTGCGATGCCGCATAAGATGAATAGCCGCTCATGTGAGCGTGTGAACGGACTTCACGTCATTTTGAAGGGTTATTTGGCCATGGCAGCCGGTTTGGCCGGTGACCAGTGGAATGAGGGTGATGTGTCCTGCTCCGTGGTACGGCGTGTGATGCTGCCAGATGCCTTTTTGGCGCTGGATGGCCTGCTGGAGACGTTTTTGACGATCCTCGGGCAGATGGAGGTCTTTGAATCCGTGATCGAGCAGGAGCTGATGCGCTATTTGCCATTCCTACTGACGACGACGGTGATGATGGAGTCTGTGAAAGCTGGCGCTGGCCGCGAAACCGCGCATGAGGCGATCAAGCTCCACGCTGTGCAAGTGGCCCGCGATATGCGCACGGGCAAAGTGCGTGAAAATGACCTGCTCACGCGATTGGTGAATGATCCGGCGCTTTCGCTCTCACAGGCCGATATGGACCGAATCGTGGAGGCTGGCCGCTCGAACACTGGGGATGCACCGCAGCAAGTGGATGCCTTTGCTGACCGTGTGGCACAGATCGCAGCGAAGTATCCTGATGCAGCGCAGTATCAGCCTGGGGTGATTTTGTGAAGCTTATGCGCTGAGCATGGGACGACCGGATTCACGCACTGGAGCTGCCACGTCATCGATCATGTCCACGAGGCGTGGCATGGCGGCGGTGGTGGCCTGCGGAGGTGATGTGCGCGTGGCAGAGTCCATACCGGGGGCTCCGACAGCTTTGGCGAGCGCTTTGCTGAGGCAATCGAGAGCATAGGGCTTCAGCATGATGTCCACGGGCGGCGGTTGTCCCTGGCTGAGGAGCATGAACTCATCTGGGTCGATGATGAAGCCGCTGCATACGACCACAGGCGTGTTATTGGAGGCGGCACGGAGTTGCTTGAAGGCCTCTCGCCCACTGAGCAAGGGCATGTAGATGTCGAGCAGGATGGCGTCGATTTTTTCACGGCCCTGGAGGCAGATGTCGAGCATCTGCTGGCCATCAGCAGCCTCGAGCACGCGGTAACCGAGGAAGCCCAGCATGTTCGCCGCGATGGAGCGCACGGGAGCCTCATCATCGACGACGAGGATGGTGGTCTGCATGCCGAGCGGGGCCGCGATGGTGTCTGCACCTGCGTAAGCGTCACTACCGCTGATCTGCGGCAGGGCAGATTCACTGACGACTTGGGTGCGTGGGAGGTAAATGCGGAATTCACTACCGCGTCCTGGCTCCGAGTCGAACTCGATCCAGCCGCCATGCTCACGCACGATGTCCTGAGCTGTGGCGAGTCCGAGTCCTGCGCCTTTGCTGGCGTGCTTGGTGGTAAAGAAGGGCTCGAAAATGCGCTGACGGTGCTCCTCAGAGATGCCGTGGCCATTGTCCCGAACGACGAGCATGACGTGGTCGCGTGCCTCGCTGCCACGCATGGCGCGAGTGACGTTCTCCACGGCGATTTCGATGATGCCGCCGTCCACAGGTAGGGCATCGCGGGCATTGAGGCAGAGATTGAGCATCACCTGCTGGAGCTGTGAGGAGTCCGCGTGTACCTGGGAGTCATCTAGACCTGCACGCATCTGGATGGTGACGGAGGAGTCCACGCTGTGCTTCAGGAGCTGCTGCACGTCTGCGAGGAGCTGCTTCAGGTTCACACTTTTTCTCGCAGAGGAAGTGCCGGCTCCAGAGCGTGATCCCGTGCGTGAGTAGCCAAGGAGGCTCTTCACCAGATCTGCGGCACGCTGGGTGGCATGGGAGGCGCTTTGTAGCTTGTCGCGAACAGCACCAGCATTGGACGCTGGAGTGAGCTCTGCGAGAGTGAGATTCCCCCGGATGGTGGTGAGCAGGTTATTAAAGTCATGCGCGATACCGCCAGCGAGCTGGCCGATGGTGCCCATCTTCTGGGATTCGCGCAATTGACGCTCCAGCACATGCAGGTGGGAGTGGTCCTTCATCAGCCAGATTCGGCCCAGGATCTCTCCAGAGTCTGTGGTCATGGGGGCTACGCGGAGGCTGAGGACGCGGCCATCGGCTGCAGAGGTGCTCAGGACAGGGCTCTGATCGGTCGTGTCGAGCTGGGAGGTGACTTTTTCCAGCCATGCAGCCACCGTTTGCCGATCTGCAAAGCTATCCACAAAGGCGGAGAGCAGTTTTTTGCCATCACGGCCAGCGACTTCCTCGACAGGACGCCCCAGGAATAGATCGAGCCGTGCATTGGTGGCGATGATGGAGCCCTGGGCATCCACCACAGCTACACCGTCTTCACTGGCATTAAAGATGCCCTGGAGAGCGGTGAAAGCCTCACGCAGGAGCCGCTCAGCATTGAGGAGGCGCTGTGCGGTCTGGGTGGCGTGTTGCTCGGCGGCGTTCAGCGCCTGGCGCTGCTTGGTGAAGATCATGTTGATGTCGCAGCGCAGCTTCCAGAAGTCGGAGGGCAGCCATTCGGCCACTTCATTCGATGGTGGCACGCCGCGTAGCACGGAGCCTGCACCTGTCATGATCGATTTGGCAGGCCGCAGCATGAATCCAGTGATGAGATAGGCCCCAAGTAGCACCCCCAAGGCGAGCAGGAGGCCACTCGTGCTCCAGAACCAGTCCAAAGGGCGTCCCATCAGTGTTGTGGCACCCATCGCAGGTAGGAAGCCGAAAAGCCAGAGTGGCAGGAGGAGTCGGAGTCGGAGCGTGTCCATATCGGGAGGTGTGGGAGTGCGGGAGGGGCGGGTGGCTAGGGACGGCGTCCTAAACGGTGGTCGGATTGCTGGTGGTCTGGGCTTGATACTTCTCCCACACAGCTCGCATGCGCTGCTCCACGGCGGCATCCATGTGGTGAGTGATCCATTGCCCGATCTCCTCGCGTAGGGTGGTGATGGCCGTGGTGGCTGCGTTTTGCACCGTGTGGAGTCGGCTCTCTAGCCGCTCGACACGATCACTCAGGGCACTGATCGTCGTCACTGCGGAGAAGAAATCATTCCGCAACTGCTCCATCTGGCTGGCCAGATCAGAAAGGTGCGGGACGGGCTCTTCGGGCTCTGCGAGGTGCATGTGCCGACTGAGCGGGTTCAACAAGGGTGTAGTCGCCGCATTGGCATCGCTCTGCTCATCGGCAAAACTGGGCTGTGGCACATCATGGAGGCGCCTCGGCTGGACGGGTAGAGTCTGGGTGGAAAGGGCGTCTCCGTATGGACCAGGGCCAGAGGGCGAACTGGAAAATGGTTGCTTGGGAGCCTGGGAAAGGTGTTTCGGTGGGACGAATAACATATTGGCCCGTGCGGGTGACTCGATTTGAGTGGTTGGAGGGGAGGTCGGCGCTGACGAATCTCTTTCTGCGGTCACCCCAGTCTCCGTAGCAGCCCACCCCGCAGAGATGGGCTGCGAGGAGCGTTGGCTTGAAAACGAGAAGGTGATTGGCATGTCGAGAAAGTGTGGAAACAATCAAATTTAATATAACTTATGTAATCTACCATAATTATTTGAATAAAATTACACTTTTCTCAATTTACAATAGAATCACCTCCTCATTGGCGATGATGCGACCATACAAAAAAGCATGGAAACCCCGCTATATGGCTCTTCTTCCTCTGAATGAGGACTTTGGGCCATTTGGCCAGCTAGCTCAAAGGGGAGGCGTATTGGATCAATGTTTCGCCAGCACAATCTCGTAGCCATAGATCTCGCGGAAGAGATCGCACTTCGAGTCGATGGCCATTTGCTCCACCGTGGTGTCATCGACGCCCTGGGTGAGGATGCGCAGACGGGGGCCATCTGGGCGGAGCTGGATGCTGCGGATGCGCTGCGCATGGCTGCGGTCTAGCGCATCGGCGATGCGCAGTAGCGCGGCCAGTTTCAGCACGATCATACGGTCTTCGCGGCTGAGATCGGCGAAGTGGGGGTGGCTCGGTTCTGGATTGTAGCGGCGGTGGTAGCGTGCCAGCAGCGCTACGAACTCCCGATCCAGAGTGCTGAGACCGAAAATCTCTGTGTTCAGCAGGATGTAGAGGCTGTGCTTGTGATGCTCACGCGGGCTGATGAACATGCCCACATCATGCAGCGTGGCGGCGACGCAGAGCACGAGCTCGAACTTCGGATCTAGGCCGTGCAGATGCTGCAACTCGCGGAAAAGCTGCTGTGCAAAGCCGGTGACATGCTCCGCATGCTTGCGGTCCGTTTTGTAGCGTAGGCCGATCTCGCTGGCGGACTGCAGCACCTCCTCCTGGAAGACCTCCGTGCGTGATCCTGCCGTCATGAGATCCGTCATCAGCTCCGTGCTGAAATCTCCCACCGGCACCCACAGGGATTCATCGCCGAATCGGCGTGCGAGGGCCAGATTCGTCTGGAGGGCAGGTACGATGCCCTCTCCACCTGTGTAATGCACATGCAGCTCACGCACGAGCTGCTCTGGCGTCATGCGGGCCACTTTTTCGGTGAATCGGGCCAGGTCGTCTTCTCGCAGTTGGAAGGATCCTTGGCGCTCTTTCGCCAGTTTCGGGGCCACACTCTGGATTTCCGCCCCGATGGCCACATGGTGGTCGATCCGGCTGCCAGAGTAGTCCTGCGCGAGATGATCCACCACGCCGCGGATCTGCTCTTCGAGGTGCATCATCTGCTGGGGGGCCGTTTCGTCACTGCCAGAGACCGCCTCGCGTGCCCGGAAGATGCCCAGGCGGTAATTTGAATACGCAGCGAGCCGTCCTTGCTTGAAATACATCGCACGGGTGTTCCCTGGGCCGATGTGGGTCACAAACGTGTGTCCTTCTGCCAATCGCGGGTTCCTTTGGAGCAGCCGCTGCGCGATCTGGAAGACTAAGCGGGTCATATTCCCGTCATCAATGAGTGCGGGGGATACGCCGGTCTGGATTTGGAGGCGATTGAGGAAAATCTCGTGGTTCGCTGCTTCGGCGAGGATGTTGGTGGTGAAAATACGCACCTGGGCTGCGGGGATGCCGTACTCGCGTGTCGCGAGTAGGTAATCACGCATGATGCTCACCGCCTGCTCCATCGTCGCACGCGTGATGCCGCCACCACGAAAGATGTCCCGCGCCAGCGGCAGCGGCCTATCTAGGTGCTCAATAGCCCTCAGCGGTCCACCATCCTCACCGCATACTCCGATGAGCATGGCGACAGAGGCGGCACCGACGTAAATCACGGCATTTTCAGGCGACGGGGAGGATTTGGCAGCGAGATCAGACATAAGGGGGCGTGCCTGCGGATGCATCGCAGCAGGGCAGGGGAGTCGTATCCTTGAACGCGATTGCCGCTTGCACAAGGGCCAGCCCCTATTCCGTGCGTGTACATTTTGTTACTCACCAATAGATATATGTCAGCAGCTTATGCCGCTCCTTCGGGGCGAGTGCCTCCAAATCGGGGATGAGGTAGCGATTGTTCAGTGAATCGAGCAACACGCGGCCCTTGCTGCCATATTCCTCCGCACGGTCATGGCGCCAGGGCATCACAAACTCAGTTTTGCCCGCATTCGTGTCCACGGTGAAGAATAGCTGCCCATACTGGTGTTTGATCTTCCAGATGCGCTGGATGATCCGCTCGTGGTAATGCGCATTCAGGCAGGAGAGCACCTCGCGGGCTGTTTCTGCTGGGAACTCGCTCAGCCGCTCGATGATGCCGATTTCGTGGTCCTTGTCCTTTTCGTCCGTGTGGCGCAGGGAGATGAATTGGTCGCCCAAGGTGATCGGAAACAGCCGCACCGCCGTCACACCCTCGTACACACGGTCCCCCGCGATGTCACAGTTTAGTGTGCCATGAGCGCCACGCCGCAGCTCCGTCGTCGCAGGGGCGAGGTAGCGTACGGTGCCTGGGATGGGCGGCAAAGAGATGATATTGGTCGCATTCATGGTTGTTTAAGCTGCTTCGAGCCGTGTGAGCTCCGTTTGGATTTTGACCAGGCGTGCATAGATGCCGTCCTTGGCCATCAGATCATCATGGGAGCCGCTTTCCGCCACGCGGCCCTCATCCATGACGTGGATGATGTCGGCATTTTTCAGCGTGGAGAGGCGGTGGGCGATGGCGATCGTCGTGCGGCCCTTGCACGCGCGAGCCAGTGCCCTTTGGATTTCCTGCTCACTTTCCGTGTCCACGGCGGAGGTAGCCTCATCCATGATCAGGATGGCCGGATCGGTCAAAAGCGCCCGTGCGATGCTCAGGCGCTGTTTTTCGCCACCAGAGAGTCCTGCGCCGTTCTCACCTAGCTTCGTGTCGTAGCCAGCCGCCTTGCGGGCGACGAAGTCATGCGCATTCGCCGCCCTCGCTGCCTGGATGATGTCCTGCGGTGCCGCATCAGGTCGGCCGTAGGCGATGTTTTCCGCGATGCTGGCACGGAACATGAAACTCTCCTGCAAAACGAGGCCGATATTTTCCCGCAGCGCATCCGTGCCGAGCTCACGCACATTTTCGCCATCAATGAGCACGCAGCCCTCCTGCGGATCGTAGAAGCGGCAGATCAGATTCACCAGCGTCGTCTTCCCGCTGCCGCTCTTGCCCACGATGCCGACGAACTGCCCCGGCTCGATGGTGAGGCTCACATTTTTCAGCACCGGAGCATACGGATCGTAACCAAAGGTCACGTTCTTCAGCTCCACTCTGCCCTGGAGGGCGGTGAGGCGGCGGCTCTCGCTAGGCTCCTCCAGTTGGCTGGTGCTATCCAGCACCTCAAACACACGCTGACCAGCGGCCATGAAACCCGTGAGCCAGCTCGAAAACATACTCAGCGCCTGCACCGGGCTGTAAAACATGCCCAGCAGCGCAAAGAAGGCCATCAGCGTGCCCAGGCTGATTTTATCGGCCAAAACATCCCGACCACCCGCATTCCACACGATCAGGCCTCCTAGCCCGAAGATGAAGCCCATGATCGGATTGAACGTCGCAGCACTCATCTCCAGCGAGCGCTTGGCCGTCTGCACATAACCCGCCGTCTTCGCAAAACGGGCCTTCTCCCGCTCCTCCTGGCCAAAGGCCTTCACCAGCCGGATGCCCTGTAGCAGGCCCGTGAGCGACTGCGCCATCTTGCTCTGACTATCCCACACACGGTAGTAGCGTGGGTAGATCACATTCCAGTACACCGCCGTGCCCAGCAGCACAAAAGGGATCGGAATCATCACCCACAGCGCCAGCTTCCAGTTCATCACAAACAGCGTCGTCCCGATGCCCATCACCAGCAGCACATTGAGCAAAAAGCCCTGCGCCATCTGACTCACAAAGCCCTGGAAGTAATCCACATCATTCAGCACCCGGCTCATGAGGCTGCCCGCACTGTGGCGGTTGTAGTAGTCCACATTCAGGCCCAGCAGCTTGCCCTGCACCCGCTCACGCAGCTCTTTGGTGATCCGCGTGCCCACAAAACTGCTCGTCCGGCCAATCACGATATTCAAAAGCATGCGGCAGGTGCTCGCCGCCACCAGACCGCCCAGTATCCATGGCAACCAATCCATGTTTTTGCGGGGCGTGATCACCTCATCCACCAGTTTCCGCGTCAGCAGCGGCGGGACGAGGTCCAGGCACACCCCCGCGACCATCACCCCGAGTAAAAGCAGGATCGACGACCAATACGGCCGCATCAGCGTGAAGGTGCGGCGGAAAATGCCGCCCTTATTCGCACAGCGCGGGCATGGAGCCTTCGCGGCAGGCAGCGGCAGCGCACAGGCACCGCAGATCGTCTCACTCTGGCTACGCAGCGCATCCGGCTGAAAATCATCCCCCGCGATCAAGCGGCGGATCTGCGCCACCCCACGCCCATGCAGCTCCCGCAGGCCATTGCTGATGCGTAGCACATCCACATACACCCCCGCGATACGGAGCTGAATGAACGCACTGCCCACCGTCTGCAGCAGCCGTGCCTTATCCGCTTTTTTCAGCTCATAGGCCGCCTGCTCGGATTTTTCGTCAAAGACATGCACCGCCTCATCCGTCACCACCAGCCACATCTGCGCCGGAGCCCCCTGGTGGGTCAAATCCCCCGGTAAAGAGAACAAAACACGCGGAGCGATGCTAGCAGCAGCGGCACGGAGCGATTCAGGCACATCCTGGATGATAGCGGCGGGAGGAGAAGACGGAGAGTGAGACACGGGCACCTTATGACAGCAGCGCCGCAAAAAACTTCATTCTGATTTTCGAGAGAAAATGGAATCGCAATCGCCGCTCGGCCCTACCGCCGCAGGGCATTGATCAGCTCGTCGATTTTGTCCGCCATCTGCTGCACCTCCCACTGTTGGGGTGGATCGCTGATGATGAGGTTCAGCGTGCTCACGCCATTGCTGTTGGCGCTGGTGCCAGAGATGGCGGCGTTCACGGCATTGGTGATGTTGTCGTTGAGGCCGGTGAGTTGCGAGCGCATCTCCGCGCTGGAGAGCGGCGCATTGTTAGCGGGTTTGGTGGGATCGAAGGGCATGGCGTTTTTTGTTCTGGGTTCATGGTTCCTTGTTCTTGGTTGGTTCTGGCTCGGTGCTTGTTCTCAGGGAACCAGGAACAAAGAACACCGAACCAAGAACCCGCCCGTCAGGGCGAGACCGTCACCTTCACCACATCGGTCCAGTCGCCGTTCGGCGTGCCTTTGTCCCAGAAGCGCAGGCGGTATTCGCGCACTTCGGGGGTTCCGGCTTGCAGCAGCGGGCGCTCGTCCATGTAGGGGCTTTCGGTGTCGATGGCTTGGAACTCCCACGCACCCGTGCCACGGCGGCTCTCGATATACACGCCCATGTGGCCGTATTTGGCGAAGGTCAGCTTCACGCACTGGCAGCCCGCGCCTTGCAGCAGGTCGGCGCTGAACTTTGGCAGCGCCTTCTCCGTGGCCGCCGCACCCACGATGCCCAGATCGGTGCCGATGGCCTCCGTGTAGCCCGCGCTGAGCTTCATTTTGGAAATGAGGGCAAAGATGCGGTTCAGCGTGCCAGGGATCGCTGCCGTGACTCCGGCAGGCAGGGCAGGCGCGGTGAAGGTGGGCAGCACCATCGCGCCGGTGCCGCCGCCCGTGAGCACATCATCCACGGCATCCGTGGTGCTGGGCGAAAATGCTCGCACGGCAGTGAGCCAGGTGCCGAGCACGTAGTTCGCATATTTCGCGTCGTTCACGCTGGCGGAGATGTCGCCCGCGATGACGCCGAGCGTAGCCCCGTGGATGGGGAGCTTGGCGGCGTAGTTATCGAGCCAGTTGACCTGGTCTCCGATGCGGCTGGGGAAGTAGTCTTGGCGTTTCACTTTGGAGTTGGGTTGAGGGTGAGGTGAAAAGTAGTCGGACGGCTGGTCCCAAAACCCGCTGTCCCAGGTGGAGTGGTTCCAGTTCATAGGGGGAAGACTTGGAGATGGGGAGACAGGCAGACGAGGAGACTGGCCTGCGGCCAAGACAGCGATACTGGCATCACGGATGCGCCGGGAGACTGGGAGACCAGGAGAAGCGCGGAGCGCAAAAATCTCCCCCTCTCCTTGTCTCCAAATCTCCCGGTCTCGTCTCCGGGGTGTCCGTTCCGCGCTGCGGGGGCTCCGCTGCGGGCGGCGGGGGCTTCGGTGGCGCAAATGGGGGCCGCCCCCGGCTGGCGGAGCGCTGCCCCCGCGCCGTGGACCGCTGCCCCCGGCAGATGGAACTCCGCCCCCGCGCCGCATGGGGGCACCCCCGCACGGCGGAGCGCTGCCCCCGGAAGGCTCAGCGACGCCCCCGCAGGCGGGAACTCCGCCCCCGGAGCGTCCAGCGCGGCCCCCGCAGCGAATGGGGGCGTCGTTTTCGGGCGGAAAAGCCCCGTTTCAGGCCGGAAAGCGGCCCCCAGAGGCGAAAACGAGGCAGTTGGAGCAAAAATCGGCTTCATCGCGGTCGGCAGGTGGAACGCCGCCCATCTCACCACATCCCCCGGCAGAGCGTTAGTCGGACATCTCCGACGCCCTTCGTCCATCAAAACCGGGAGACTTTGAGCACGGCTAAAGCCGGGAGACAGGGAGAATCAGCGTCTCCCAGTCTCATCGTCTCCCAGTCTCATCGTCTCCCAGTCTCATCGTCTCCCAGTCTCATCGTCTCCCTGTCTCAAAGTCTCCCTGTCTCAAAGTCTCCCTGTCTCATCGTCTCCCTGTCTCAAAGTCTCCCTGTCTCCTGGTCTTCCCCACGCTCCAGCTTCTGCACAAACTCCGTCAGCGTCATGCCCATCCCGTAGGCCATCCGCGCCGCCCAGAACAGCGTTGGCACCGTCTCCCCGTTTTCGACGTCCCCGATGGTATCCCGCGACACCCCGCAGCACTTCTGCAAGCCATAGCGGCTCAGATGCGCACACTCCCGGCACGCCTGCACACAACGCGGCAACCGGCCGCACACCCGTGTGGCATACTCGTAAGCTTCGCGCTCCCGGTTGGCAGGCATGGCGTCTTCATGAGCAGGCTTCCCGCCGTCGATCCGTCTCCCAAAAGCCCCACCTGGAACTCAGGAGAAAATGCCGCAGCGATCAGGGCGGAGTATGCGGGATCGGGGGCCGTTTTGGCAATGGTTTTTTCACGGGAAGATCGCAAACGAAGGTAAAAATTGTGACAGGCGTGGTGGGATGCTGTTAAAGATAACGAATGCCCAAAGGCCATCACCTCTCTGAAATCATCGACGCGCTCACGGCGCTCACGGGAAAGCTCGTTCCTGAGAGCTTCATCTATGATTTCCTTGCCAGTTTCGGCATCTCGAAGTCGATCATCTCGCGGTTGAAGGGCGGCAGCATCAACATGGCAAAGAAGCCGGGCTGCACGCTGTTGAAGGACAAGATTTACTTCGAGCCACTGCGGGCCGACTTGCTGAAGGCGGCGACTCCCGCGCAGGCGTTGGCTGCTGCAAAGGCAGATGCGAAGATCAAAGCCAGCAAGCCACGCTTCCTCATTGCCACAGACTTCAAGTCACTGGCCGCTTTTGACACCAAGAAGGGCGAGACGGAAGAGTTCCCCATCGAGGACCTGCATGAGCACTACACCTTCTTCCTGCCGCTGGCGGGCATGGAGAAGACCGTCTTTCAGGCGGAGGCTGAGGCGGATGTCAAAGCAGCAGAGCACATGGCGAAGCTCTACGACCTCATTCGCGCTGACAATCCGCCAAAGACGAAGGAGGAACGCCATGCGTTGAATGTCTTCCTCACGCGTTTGCTGTTTTGCTACTTCGCTGAGGACACGGGTATCTTCCCCGGTGACGCCATGTTCACCGGAGCGGTGACACAATACACCCAGGCTGATGGTTCCGACCTTGCGCACTTCCTCGCGGAGTTATTCCGCACGCTGAACACCGATTCCAAGGCGCGGGCCAAGACACCCAAGCACCTGCGCGACTTTCCGTATGTGAACGGCGGACTGTTCAATGACACGCACGCGCGCCATTCGGAGATTCCGAAGTTCTTCACCAAGTCCCGGCAAAAACTCATCGAGTTGGGCACCAAGAGCTGGAAGGAAATCAATCCCGACATCTTCGGCTCCATGTTCCAGGGCGTGGTGGATGACGAGAAGCGTGCCGAGTTGGGCATGCACTACACATCTGTGCCGAACATCATGAAGGTCATCAAACCCCTGTTTCTGGATGATCTTTATGAGGAACTGTCGAAGGCCAAAGGCAGCGAGACCAAGCTCAAGAAGCTTCTCGCTCGGCTTTACAAGCTCCGCATCTTTGACCCCGCCTGCGGCTCGGGGAACTTCCTCATCATCGCGTATAAAGAACTTCGGCGGCTGGAAATGGACGTCTTCCGGGAGCTAGATGCACTGGACAAGCAAGGCAGCTTGCGCCTTCCCGGCATTCACGTCAGCCAGTTCTATGGCATTGAGTTAGACGACTTTGCTCATGAGGTGGCCATCCTTGCGCTTTGGCTTGCTGAACACCAAATGAACGTGGAGTTCAAGGCGGCCTTTGGGAATGCTCCGGCATCATTGCCGCTGAAGGATGGAGCGAAGATCAAGTGCGGGAACGCCCTGCAAGTGGATTGGGAAAAAGTATGCCCGAAGGACAAGGAGCATGAAATCTTTGTGATGGGGAATCCGCCGTATCTCGGTTCAGCGATTCAAGATGCTGGACAAAAAGCCGACATGGCCGTTGTCTTCAAAGGTGTGGAGGACTACAAGAACCTCGATCTCATCGCCGCTTGGTTTTTCAAAGCATCCCGCTATCTGAAAAGTGCCAAAGCACGCTGCGCTTTTGTGACCACAAACTCGATCTGCCAAGGGGAACAAGTCGCCATGCTCTGGCCGCACGTTTTTAACGCAGGTGTGGAAATTGCCTTTGCCCACTTATCATTCAAATGGACGAATAACGCGAAGGGCAATGCAGGCGTGACCTGTGTCATCATTGGAATGCAAGAAGGACCAGTGACCCCCAAGACACTCTACGCGAACAACATCGCCAAGACAGTGACAAACATCAATGCCTACTTGGTGAATGCGAAGAATGTATTCATTTCAAAACAGCGGGTGCCGATTAGTAACTTGAGGCCAATGACAAAGGGAAGCGGCCCCACCGATGGAGGGAACTTGATCTTATCCCGCGAACAAAGAGATGAACTGCTGGAACAGTATCCTGAGTGCAAAGAGATCGTGAGGCGCTTTGTCGGAGCCGAGGACTATATTGATGGCTTCTACCGCTACTGCCTCTGGATGACGGATGAACAGGCTAACAAGCTCAAGACCATACCCATATTGAAGCAGCGGCTCGATAAAGTCCGCGCGATGCGTCTGGCGAGCACCAAAGCAGCAACACGGCAAGATGCGTCAACGCCACATCGCTTTAGTGAACCTCGGCATGAGGAGGCACCCTCAATTATTATCCCGCGACATTCTTCAGAGCGCCGGACATACATTCCATTTGGCTATCTTGAGAAAGACAACGTCGTCGCGGATTCTGCTTCCGCCATCTACCACGCCGAGCCATGGATTTTCGCCCTTATCACCAGCCAGATGCACATGGCCTGGGTGCGTGCAGTAGCAGGACGGCTAGAAGAACGAATCCGCTATTCTAACACCATCTGCTATAACAACTTCCCGTTCCCCGACATCAGTGTAGCGCACAAAAAGGAGCTAGATGTGGCGGCGCAAGAGGTGTTGCTGGAGCGTGAGAGGCACTTTCCGAAGACAATCGCCCAGCTTTACGACCCTGACACGATGCCAGCGGGGCTGCTCGCCGCGCATCAAGCTTTAGATGCTACTGTGGAGAAGTGTTATCGCGCCAAGCCCTTCACCAGTGACGACGAACGGCTGGAGCATCTCTTTGCCCTCTATGAGAAGATGACCGCCGAAGAATAAGCCTAGTTGCCACCAACCATTCATTTCTGAATCATGCCTGACCTTATCCACGTCCACTACGCCACGACGGGCGAAAGCACCTCCACCGACGCCATGGGGATGCGTGAAATGCAGGCGCGAGCCTATGCCGCGCGTGTTGCTCAATACCTGCTGCTGAAAGCGCCGCCGGCCTCCGGTAAGTCACGGGCGCTAATGTTCATCGCACTGGACAAGCTGCATCATCAGGGACTGAAAAAGGCCATCATCGCCGTGCCAGAGCGCAGCATCGGCGGCTCCTTTGACAGCACCAGGCTCAGCGAGCACGGCTTCTTCGCTGACTGGGCGGTGCCACCCGAGCACAACCTCTGCACGCCCGGCGGAGACAAGGGTAAGGTGGGTGTCTTCAAGAAGTTCCTGGAAGGTGAGGGGCGCATCCTCATCTGCACCCATGCCACGCTGCGCTTTGCCTTTGATGAGCTGGACGCTGACGCCTTTAACAACTGCTTGCTGGCGGTGGATGAGTTCCACCACGTCTCGGGCAATGAAGACAGTCGGCTTGGTGAACTGGTGCGCGGCATCATGTCTCACAGCTCGGCGCATCTGGTGGCAATGACAGGCAGCTACTTCCGAGGAGACAGCCAGCCCGTGCTGCTGCCGGAGGATGAAGCGAAGTTCACCGGGGTGACCTACAACTACTACGAGCAGCTCAACGGTTACGAACATCTGAAGTCCCTGGGCATCGGCTACCATTTCTACCAAGGGCGCTACATGACTGCGATTGGTGAAGTGCTAGACACGAACCAGAAAACCATCCTGCACATCCCCCATGTGCGCACGGGTGAATCCACGAAGGACAAGCATGGAGAGGTGGGGGCCATTCTCGATCTCATTGGTGATGTCGTCTCCGCTGACCCAGAAACGGGCGTGCTAAACGTGAAGCGGAAGTCGGACGGCAAGATGATCAAGGTGGCTGATCTCGTGGATGACGATGAGCAGCGGAGAAGTCGGGTGATTGGTTATCTGCGCAAGCTGGAGAAGCCGGAGGACATGGACCTCATCATTGCGCTCGGCATGGCGAAGGAAGGCTTTGACTGGAAGTTCTGCGAGCACGCGCTCACCGTGGGTTATCGCGGTTCCCTGACGGAAGTGATCCAGATCATCGGGCGCTGCACTCGTGACAGCGTGGGCAAGAAACACGCGCAGTTCACCAACTTGATCGCCCAGCCAGACGCCAAGCAGCCGGACGTGGCGCTTTCCGTGAACAACATGCTGAAAGCCATCACCTGCTCTCTGCTGATGGAGCAAGTGCTGGCCCCAGTGATCAAGTTCAAGCCGAAGCAGGACGGGGAAGACACGCCAAAGGGTGAAATCCGCATCAAGGGACTCAAAGGCGCGACGACCGACCGCGTGAAGAAGATCATTGAGCAAGACATCAATGACCTGAAAGCCGCCATCCTCGGTGATGACGCCGTGACGAAGGCCATTGCGGGCACCATCGACCCCGAAGTGCTGAACAAGGTGCTCATCCCAAAGGTAATCGAGACCAAATACCCGCAGCTCACCGCCGAGGAAAAGGAGCAAGTGCGCCAGCATGTGGTGGTTGGCTCCGTGATCGCAGGTGGCGAGATTGTGCATGAGGGTGATAAGCGGTTTATCCGCATGGCTGGGCAGTTCATCAACATTGACGACCTGAGCATCGACCTGATCGACTCCATCAACCCCTTCCAGCGGGCTTATGAAATCCTGTCGAAGCAAGTGGATGTGCCGACGCTGAAAGCCATCCAGGACTGCATCGCTGCGACACGCATTCAGATGACCGATGAGGAAGCCATTTTGCTCTTCCCGAAGATCAAAGCCTTTGTGCAGACCCATCAACGTGAGCCGAACATCAATGCGCTGGACCCACTAGAGCAGCGCATGGCCTCCGCCCTCATCTTCATCAAGAAACAACGCCAGCAACGCGGCCAGTAAGCCATGACGGACGAACAACTCGCCAAGCTGATCGCGGATGACGATCTGGGACTGCTAGCGGTCAAACCCAAGCGCACGCCCCAAACCTCCGAAGAGGAGCGGCTGCTGGAAGGCTTTCAGGAACTCATTCGCTTCGTGGAAAACACAGGCGCAGCACCAACGGAGCTGGGCACCGGGATGAATGAGCGGCTGCTATTCACCCGACTGAAAGCGATCCGTGAGAACACCGCGCAGCGTGAACGGCTGCTGCCCTTTGATGAATACGGTCTGCTGAAAGGAGACGTGGTCGCACCGCCAAAGGAGCCGCCGCCCCCGGCGACGATAGACGACATCTTCAATGATCCGTTCTTCGCCAGCCTTGACTCGGGGGCCTCTGACATCTTCACCCTGAAGCACGTCCCGCAGGCGAAGGACATCGAAAGCCCGGACTACGTGGCGCAGCGGAAGCCGTGCAAAGACTTCAAGGTGTATGAGGAGCAGTTCCAGAACTGCCAGAAGGAACTCAAGGCCGAGAAGCGCCGACTGCTGCCCTTTGCCAACGAGCAACAGATCGAGGTGGGCAAGTTCTATGTGTTGGGCGGCATCCTGCTGCTGGTGGTGGAAGTGGGCGAGCGCTTCGAGAAGAAAGGCAAATGGAACAACCGGCTGCGCCTCATCTTCGAGAACGGCACCGAGTCCGACATGCTGCTACGCTCTCTCGCAAGTGAACTCTACAAAGACGGCAAGCGTGTCACCGAGCTGGATGAGAAGCTGCTCAATGCGATGCTGGTCACAGACGAGGACAAAGACGCGGGCTTCATCTATGTGTTGCGCTCTCTGAGCGAGCATCCCGACATCAAAGCCGTGCCGAACCTCTACAAGATCGGCCTCGCTCGCCGCAGCATCGACACCCGCATCCAGAATGCCGCGAATGAACCCACCTATCTTATGGCGCCCGTGGCGCTGGTGAGCAGCTTCCAATGCTACAACGTGAACCTGCCGAAGATGGAGAACCTGCTGCACCGCTTCTTTGATCACGCGGCAGCCAAAGTGCAGGTGAAAGACCTCGAAGGAAACTACTCGACGCCGAAGGAGTGGTTCAGCGTGCCGTTATCCACTATCGAAGCTGCCGTGCGCCTGCTGATCTCTGGGGAGATCGTGAACTATGTTTATGATGACGGGAGCGGGACGGTGAAGCTGGTGGAGTAGCGCGAAGGCACTCCTTTGATCCTGCCGCTGGATTCCCGGCTGCTGCCACGCTCACGAGCCTGGGTGGACGTTGCTCAAACCCATCGCTTAACAGCGTTCCTGCAAGCGCCTCAGCCGCCGCTCGTCGTAGTCGTGGTTGATGCCGCAGAGATGCATGAGGGTGGCCTGCATGTCATGGATGTGGACGGGGGCGTTCACGATGTTCCAGGCAGCATTTTGCGGGGCATGAAGTCGTCACCTCTTCCCATTCCCCAGCGGCGCGGGCGTCTCCTACAGCCTTCGCTGCATCTCGGTGAGTCGGGGGCGATGGATTTCATCTCGGGCGAGGTTGTGCCACTTGTGAGGATCATTCGCGATGTCTTAGAGTTCTTCATCGCCGTCGGCGTAGCGGAGGTAGCGCCAGTCGCGGGTGATGAGGGCGTGGTCGGTTTTCAAATCGGGATTCGTGCTGAGCCTGCGGTAACTGCTGAAGGCCATGAAAACGTGCGAAAGCAGGCAGACAAGAGTCTCTGACTCACCGGCTCAGATACTCCCACGGCATCTTCGGCGTCTCGCGGGTCTCATGGCCCAACTTTCGTGACCCCAGACGGTGACGGGTGGGTGTTTGCCCTCCAGCGTCACGGCCTCGTGACCTTCAGTCGCACAAACCGCTTCGTCACTCCACTTCCAGCAGGCACCGTGGCCTTGATTTGCTGGGTGGTGGCGCTGTCGGTCAAAAGGGTGCTGGTGATGCCTGCGGTGCTCCAAGTCACCAGATCATCGCTCCATTCGACGGTGTAGGGGATGTCGGTGGCGGATTTGTTCTTGGTGTAGATGAAGTCGAGGTTGGAGCCGTTTTTGGTGGCGGATTGCGGGACCACGTCGTTGAGCGCGGGGTTCATGGCCGTGGCGTATTCGAGGAGGTTGCTGGTGCCGTCGGCATCGGTGTCGGCGGAGTCGAGGCCGGTGCCGGTGTTGAGGACGCTGCCGTAGTGGGTGAAGCGCCATTGCTCGATGGGCGTGGTGATGAGCGTGAGGACGACGTCGTTGCCGGTGCCGCCAGCGTAGGTGATCTGGAAGGTGTAGCCGTCGTCGGTGAAGGTGCTGTTGTTGGCTTTTCCGGCGAAGGTGCCTGTGATGGCTCCGGTGCTGGTTTTGTTCAGGATGGTGAAGGTGCTGCTGGGGGCCAGATTGGGGCCGCAGATGAGGTCGAGGGCCCCATTGAGGCTGACGGTGGTGCCGCTGACGGTGAGTTGATCATAGCCGCTGCCGACGGTGCTGCTGTTGAGGCGGACTTGGAAGGTGGCGCTGGATGCATGTGTGAGATTGGCAGTGGTAGTTGGAGTGCCTTGCGGGGCAAAGATCGCGGCATTGGTGGTGACGGCACTCGCGAGGCTGCCTGCGAGTGCGAGTCGGCCTGTGCTGATGGTGGTGGCGCCCGAGTAGGTGTTGGTGCCGTTGAGCGTAAGTGTGCCATTGCCGACTTTAGTTAGGGTAAAGGCACCACTGACTCCTGGATGCAAAAAGAGATCGCCCGAGCCGCCGATGCTGCTGTTCGCGGCGAGGATCACCGCACTCATGTTTGCCGTCGCTGTGGTTCCCGTGCCGCTGCTGAAAGTGACGCTCGGGGCGCTGGTGTAGCCGCTGCCGGGGTTGGTGACTTGGATGCCGCTGACGACGAAATTGGTCGCGTTGCCGGTGCCGGCGGGATTGGTGCCTGCGGTCGTGACGGTTCCGCCGGTGAAGGCAATGGTCGGAGCCGAAGTGTAGCCGACACCTGCATTCGTGATGGTGATGCCGGAAACGATACCGCTGGTCAAAGTGGCCGTTGCGGTGGCACCGGTGCCACCTCCGCCGGTGATGGTGACGGTGGGTGCGGTGGAATATTCTGTCGTGCCGCCATTGATCGTAAAACTGGCCGCACTGAGGCCTAATGTGGCGACGGCAGTAGCGTTTCCGCTCAGGATGACATCCGGCACGGTGCTGTGAACGCCGCCTGCGGTGGTGGAGATGCTGTGGACGCCGTTGGAGATGCTGGCGGCTGTGGCGCTGTTGTTGATCAATGCGCCGACGCTGCCCACGCCGGTGCCGCGAACGGTGATGGCCTCGTTAACGCCTGGCTGGCCGTTGAGATCCAAAGTAGCTCCAGCGATGATGCTGGTGGCTCCGAGTGTGTTTCCAAGTTGCAAACCGCCGCTGCCAAGAGCGTTCGCATTTCCGATGAGGAGCGTGCCTGCTGTCACGGTGGTGGTGCCGCTGTGCGCATTGGCACCGCTGAGCGTCCAGGTGCCTGCGCCTTGTTTGTTCACGCCGAGCAGCACATTCGCGCCGCTGCCATTGCTGATCACGCTGGCGACGATTCCCGATCCTGCACCATCAAGCAGCAGATTTCGACCCGTGGCGATGGGAGCGATACTGCCTGCAAGTGTGAGCGTGCCACCGTTGACGAGGATCTTCGTATCGCCACCACCGCCGGTGAGATTGATGGGGCCGAGGATGGAATTGTCGCCCGCTTCATTGATGATGGCTCCGGTGATGCTGCTGGTGTTGTAGCTGATGGTGGCGGGCAGTTCGATGGGGTCGGCACTGCCATCGAGCGCGAGGTGTGGAGCGCCTGTGGTGCCGTTGCTGAGCGTCACCGTCTTGGTGCCATCGCCGAGCGCGGTGCTGTTCGTGATGCGCAAGGTGCCACCGCTGACATTCACGCCGCCGTCGAAGGTATTCGTGCCGCTAAAGACGACCGTGCCCGCATTGATCGGACAGTCGATTTGCACGCCGCCAGTGCCGGTGATGGCATTCGGCACGTTCAAAGTGCCGGTGCGGTCAAAACGCAGCGTGCCGTTGTTGATCACGTCGCCGCTACCGAGGCTGCCGGTGGTGCCGTCGTTGCCGATTTGCAGCGTGCCCGCATTGATCGTGGTATCGCCGGTGTAGCTGTTCGTGCCTGCGAGGATGAGTTTGCTGCTGGTGCTGTTGCGAATCACGCCGCCCGCACCGCTGAGGTCGCCATTGAAGATGAACGTGCCGGTGTTGGTCGCATTGAAGGTGGTGTCGGAGCCGAGCACAATTGGCGTGTTGATGTTGTAAATTAGTCCTGTGCCAGTGCCGGCGAGGTTCACGGTAGGCAGCGTGGTGCCGTTGTTGAGAAGCTGGAAGCTGCCTCCACTGATGTTGGTCGTGATCGCCGCAGTGCTGGTGCCTGCGAGCGTGAGATTGTTCATCTGGAGAACGCCCGCGATGTCATTGGTGGCAGTCGTGGTGCCCGCAGCGAGCGTTTGCCCGGTGAAGAACTGCACGGAGGCACCGCGAGAGCTTGTCGGCGAAGTTCCGGCCTGCCAGTTCGTGCCGGTGGACCAGTTGCCGCTCGTGGAGCTGGTCCAAATGTAGTTCACCGGTGCTGCGGAGAGTGAAATCGTCGCTGTGGTGCTGAGGCCGCCGAAATGCCGCGCGGTCATGCCATTGAACAACGTGGTGACTTCCGCCGGACTCAGCGCGGCGCTAAAAACGGCGAGCTCATCGAGCTTTCCATCGAACCAGCGCGGCGCATACGTCGCGGTGACATCGGTGTGACCGCCAAAGATGAGCGGCGCGGTTTGATTCGTGGCGAAGGTGAAGGCGGTATCGCTGCCGACGAGCGCTCCATTCAAATAGAGGCTGATGGTGCTGCCGCTGCGCACGACAGCAAAGTGATGCCACACACCCGGCGTGGCCGCAGTGCTCTCGATGCTGACATCCGGCCCTGGATAGTGATGCAGCGTGAGCGTGGAGGTGCTGCGAGCGATCAAATACAGCTCCTCGCCGCTGCCGAAGCCGTCGCCGGTGTTGAGATGCCAGATCATGTCCTCATTGCCGCTGTCGCGGCGTTTGAACCAGCCGGTGAAGGTCCAATCGCTGGTGTCCCAGTCGATCTCCGTCGTGGTGATGGTGCGGCTGAGTCGCGCGGCATTGGCTCCGCCGTTCTCGGCGAGATCGAGGCTGCGTCCAGCACGACCGAGAGCGGCAGGGACATCGCTTTGCAGCGTGTAGGCACCGGTGCCGATGGCGTCATAGGCTCCATCGCGACCATTGCCGGAGACATCGGGCTGATCGGTCGGATCGGTCGGATCGGGAGTGTCAAAATCATAGACCAGAAGCGTGCGGGGATCAGCGCCGGTGTCCGTCGCGGTGAAGCTGAAGCTCGGCACGCCGGTGTAGCCGGGATTCGGCGTGAAGCGGGCGGTGAAGCCATCGGCAAGCAGCGTGACGGTGCCGTTTTGTGGATCGCTCACGCTGAAGCGCATCTGCGCGGCGGGTGTGGAGTCGTCGGTGATGTAGTTGCGCAAATCGATGTCCACCGGGTTTTCGCCATTGCTCGTGGCGACGCTGCTGATGGCTATGGGCGCGTCATTGGAGGCGGCGATGTTCCAAGTATTGAGCGCGGTGACAGCGGGCAGCGTCGTGGGAATCGGATCGCCGGTTTGCAGAGGCACAAACCACACGGCGAGCGTGGTATTCGTGACGTTGGTGAGATTGATGGCGAGCTTCTTGTGGCCGGTGTTGGCGTTTTGCGCGGGTGTCGTCACCGGATTCGCCGAACCGGGCAGCGGCACGGCATCCATGATTTGGAATTGGCCGCTGCTGCTGAGGATCTTGCACCACAGACGCTCCGCGCCCTGAGTGAGCATGGCGCTGGTGCCATCGGGATCAATGACGACACTCGTGGTCGGATGCGTGTAATGCGCGAACCACCACACCGTCTTGCCGGTCGCCGCTTGGATTTCATCCTGCACGAGCACTTCATCGCGTGCGCCCATGAGCCGCACACCGCGCCAGACCTTGCTCATGCCTGTGTAGACCGGCGTGAGATCATGAATCGAGAAGGAGCTGCTGCCACCAAGCTCGCTTTGATACGCGGTGAGCGGTGCGACGGCACCCAGCACCATGCCTGCGGTGCCATCGGGATTGATGGCGAGCGTGTTCTGCCCCTCTGGCCTCATGCGGTAGTAGTCCCAGCGATCCACCGACGTGCTGCTCGATGTGCCGTTGAAGTAGTTTGGAAGCGCATAGTTGTCGCCGCTGAGATCGTGAAACCAACGTTTGCCGAGCGCATCGAGCACAAAGGTGCCCGCATCGAGATTGCCATGATCCGCGCCCATTTGGCCGCCTTTCGTGCCGACGAAGGTGGCACGCGAATCATTCCATTTGCCGCGCATCGTCACCATTTCCTGCGGTTGGAAAGCGGTGCCTGCATCACCATGAAAGGCCATGTCCGCCGCCGAACCATTGTTCGCCACGGTGACGCCCACGTGATCATTCCACCACAGCGCACTCAGCGCACTGCCGCTGCCGGTGTTTTCCCAGCCATCATACGCGGCGATGCCATAACGCCGTGCCATCCACTGAAACTGCGCCCCGCGAGTGCCGCCGCCCGCACCTGCATCGGCATAGTTGAAGATGACATTCGAGGTTCCGAGCGAGTTGATCGGCCCATAGCCAGCCTCGGAGACATTTTGCGTGTTGCTGATGCCGAAATCACTGCCCAGCACCCATTCGAGCCCGGCAAGCATCCTCATTCCATACTCCGTGGTGTAGCCCCAGTAGCCCGGGCCTTCATACCAGGCACCGTTGTCGGTGGTAAAATGCTTCCAGCAGGGTCGCGTGGAGTTGATGGAGCGGTTGAGGATGTTTTCCACCAGCGCCTCGGATTCTGTGCCGACGACCAATGCGCCCATGCTGAGACCGCCGGTGCAGACCTGGTTCCAGTTGTTGCCATCACTTTGCGACCATCCGGCATTGTTGGTGAACTGCGACAGGCCCGGATTGAGGCCTTTGTTGATGATCGCGGTGCGGATCGTCGTGCGTCGTGCGGCATCCCAGTAGTGGTAAAACCAATCGTAGCCGATGGCGCAGCCGTGCGTCATCTCGGCGGTGTCGAGGAAGTGGCTGGGGTTCCAGTTTGGGAAGAGCGTGTTGTCCGCCACGGTGTTCAGCTCCGTCCAGGCACGCTCCGCATACTGCGCATCGCCCGTGAGCTGCCACGCGAGGCCGAGCTTATACATGCGATCCACCACGGTGCGTGATTGCGTGAGGATCACGCTGCGCACATCCGGCGCATAGACCACCGGAGCCGCCGTGAGGATGCCATTGGCCGAGTTGATCGCGTTTTGCGCCCAGGTCTTCTGCTGTGGTGCCGTGGGGCTCAGGTAAGCCGCTTTCAGCTTCGCAAATCGTTCCGCCGTGGCAAAAAGACGCGGATGATCCTGCGCCATCGTGTTGAGCAGGTTCGCCTCTGTTGGCTGCGCCGTGCCTAGACCAGGCTGCACCAGTGCCGAGCCTGGAACGACACTGAAAGCCGCATCCCCCGGCTTTTTCCAGCCCACGGACCAATGATCCGTGCCGGTGTTCTCTTTGTGCAACAGCTCCACATAGTAGCGCTGACCTTGCACAAGCGTCCTGGCACTCGACGGCGTGCCCCAGGCCCGAAACGCCGTCGCGGAGGCCACACTCGCCGCGAGTGATTTGTTCGCGCTGGTCGCATCCGTGCTCACATACAGCTCCACCACCTCATCTCCGCTCACCGCAAAGGTGTAGCTGCCACTCACCGGCGGCACGATGAAGCCCGTGACCCGCGTGCCATACGACTCCGCCCAATCCTGCGCCAAACACTCGAACGACGTGATGAACTCGCGCCCGCCCGGCTTGCTCGGGTAGTTCGCGTTCGATGTGAGTGATGAAATCAAGCCCCCGCTGATCCCGCTCCAATGCTCCCGCAGCAGCGATCCGCCCGCCTTGTCCACGCGAGCCGGATACAGCCTCGAAGTCGGAATCACCTCCCGCGCCCGCGACGCACACGACCACTCCAGCTTCACCGAAGCCGAGCCCGTTTGCTCGATGTATTCCAACCGGATGTTCACCCGTTTCCCCGCCTCCAGATTCACCTGCCCGCGCATTTCCGGCCCCGCCGCCGCAAACGTCCGGCTGGCGATCATCTGATCATTCACCCACAACCGCGCCCCATCATCCGCCGTCACATAAAACGTATAAAGCCCGGTGAACTCCGGCTCGATCTGCCCCGACCACGCGATGGAAAACGTGTCCGCATTCGTGATCGTCGTGCCGGATGGGATCGCCGTGCCGAAGCTGAAATTCACCGTGGCATCGGTGCGCGTCGTCTTCAGCGTGCCAAAGGTCGCGGTGTCGTAGTATTGCCCCGTGAGCCCTGTGCCCTGCGAAAAGGCAGAAACGACGGCGACAAAGAGAAAGAGGAAGGCGAAGCGGAGCATGCGGTTGGACCCGGAGCCCTGCTGTGACACTCCGGGTGCCCGTTTTATCGAAAAAAGCCGCTTTTTGGAAGATCTATTTCTACCTGACGGCGACCAAAGCCAAGCGCCTTCCTCATCACCAAAGGCAGAAGGGTCAAACTCCAGCCCATCAACCAAGCCGCCGCCTCTCTAGAACTGTTGCCCCGCCCCTCCGCTTTTTTGTCCGTGCTTGGCAAATTGGATGTGCGATCTACCCTCGAAATCAATGAGCATTTCGCCCGACACCTTCAGTGATTACCTCGTCTTTGTGGACGAGAGCGGAGATCATGGCATGGCCACGATAAATCCTGACTTCCCGCTCTTCGCACTGGCGTTCTGCGTGTTTCTAAAGGCTGCCTATGTGCATGAGGTAACACCTGCCGTGCGAGAGTTGAAGGTGAAAAACTTCGGCCATGACCTTGTGATTTTGCACGAGCACGACATCCGCAAAAAGGCGGGTGCGTTTTCCATGATGAGCAAGGAGCCGCGCGAGGCTTTTCTCCATCAGTTGACTCAAATCATTGATGCGGCCGAATTCACCCTCGTGGTCGTGGTGATCGACAAACGAGAACTGCATCTCACCGATGTCTCATCGACCAATCCCTACCATCTGGCGCTGCTGTTTGGACTTGAGCGTGTTTACCGCCTTCTTTCGGAGCGCGGCCAGGGCACTCAGACCACCCACTTCATCGTCGAGGCACGCGGCAAACGCGAAGACACCGAACTGGAACTCGAGTTTCGCCGCATCTGCGAAGGCGACAACGGTCTCGCCAAGCAATTGCCCTTCAAGCTTGTGATGGCTGACAAGCGCACGAACTCGGAAGGCCTTCAGATCGCTGACATGGTGGCGCGGCCCGTCGCCTTGTCCGTCCTGCGCCCAGATCAGCCCAATCGCGCCATGACCATCCTACAGCACAAGTTTTGGCAAGGCTCCGATGGTCAGGTGGCAGGCAACGGCTTGAAGTGTTTCCCCGAGAAAAACGAAAGGCCACCGGGTAGTCCCAGTGGCCTTTCACCGAACGGGTAGTCCCATTCCAAAGCTGCTAAATCAGTAACGCAAGTGAGTGGGCTTGGCAAGTCTGGAGAAGAGGAAGGCAAAGCTGAACATGAGGTTGGACCCGGAGCCCAGCTGTGACACTCCGGGTGGCCGTTTTATCGAAAAATGCCGCTTTTTGGAAGAGCTATTTCGTCCTGACGGCGACCAAAAATGATTCACGAGGGGCTGAGCCGTCCACTGATTCTGCTAAAGCCAAAATAAACCTCCCTCATATCGACGTCGGCCAGTTCAGTACTATCCTCCCCATTGAAGAAGGAAACGCCTTACAGTTACAAAACGTCAAACACTCGGTAGCTCACACGGGCCAGCTCCCCAATGGGTTGCCAAACATCGGGGCATGAGGAATATCCAGCTGAAAGTGCATCATTCGCTCCCTGAGAAACTTCTCAACGACCTCTGGCTTCACGCGGCGATTCCGGAGAATAAAGCCGTAGCGTTGAAGGCAGGTCATCGCATGCATGCTGAGGTTGCGATCCATGTCCGCTCGATTGAATGCATTTGCGGGAAATTGCGCACCTTGAAGTTCATCCATCACTTTCTGTCGCCGCCTCATATCATCTGGCGAATAACCCAGACGGCGTCTCTCAGTTTCCAAATGCAAAACCTGGTTGAGCACGGCGGACAATATATGCCAATCCTTGTAGCCGCGTTCATAGTATTCGGCGCATAGAGCCATGAACCTCTCGTCCGTTTGAAGGATCTCAACTTGGAGCGTGATGCGTTGTTTCACGCCAATATAGCGGTCACGAATCTGCCGAAGTGAATCGGTTTCATCGAATCTACGATGTGGGGGTGGTGAGCCAGTTGTTGATGTCATACTTGTTTGCTCCGATTAAGTCGAGAAGGGCGGTGAAGGTGCGTCCGGTTGAGCAGGCTCGTTCGAAGACCCCGCCAGCCTTCCATGCGGCAAGCTCTTCTTCGATGTCGTTCTTAGAGTCTATGGTGGTGAATAAGAGAATGTCCGTGAGGAGGCCATAAAGATGCTGAGTATACTCTTGAGGCTTGTTGCGCATCCAGTCGATCATTCCTGTCCCCCAAACAAGTTCTTGCGATTCCATGCCCAAAAGGGTTGGATTGATTTTCGGAGGGTTAACCCCATCAGCCTTTGACACAATAGAAAGGTCAACAGTATCGACCACGAACGCGAAGTTCTCCCATTTTGCATCTGCAAACGCTGATTCGAGCATCCCAAGAATGGTTTCGGCGTAAATTTGGGCTCCAAGCTCGTTCGCACACCGAATACGATACTTTACACCAAAAATGGTGGCCTCATAAACACTGGCAGAACGAGTCTCTCCCACGGTGGAATTGCGGATCTGTGAGTAAGCAGGCTGTTCTTTCCAAGATTCCACGAGGTCTTGAATCTCGGCTGGACTTGCTGACTGCTCAGCTTCGATTACCGAGGATTCACCAAGAGAATAGAGCAGCGCGATTCTCGACGAGGCGAGCCCCATTTTGTCCAACGTCGGTGGCAGCCGTTTGAGCTCGGCAGCCTGCTCAGGTGCCAATTTGAGGAAGAGGCACCCCAGACATCCATCTTGACGATCGAGTTCTTCAGTTACGTCCTCGGTGCTCTGTCCCGAGGCTTTTACTTGATTGGCCAATCCATGCGCGAAGTTCCTCCAAGCCAAAAATGGAGCGATTCTCCCAAGCTGTAGTTCATTCCAGGCTAGTCGCATAACGCAATCGAAACCACGTTTCGGGTTCGCACGCATTGATTCAACTGAATACAACGCGATGTGAGCAGCTTCCAAATATGCGGCCCGGGACGCCCATCGAAGTTCCATGTCGCCATAGACCGCGCCTAATGCCAACGAAGCCTTCCCGCTTTCCAGCAATGTTTCCTCATGGGCGAGGTCAAATCTGGCCTTTGACAACTGGGACACCGCCTCGCGATAGCGTTTATTGGTGAGCAGTTGAATGCCGTATTTCAATTGGCGGTGGCCTGTCTCGCGGACACCGCAGCGTTCGACTATAAGCTGCTGCACCTCGCTTTGAAATGCATTGTAGTTCGGCAATGAACAGAGAAACTCGCCTATACCTTCGATGGCATCCACAAACCTCAGCAGAGGATATGTGCTAAGTCCCTTTGATTGGCGAAAACATTCCAAATAGGCGTCGAGCATTTCAACCATTCGTTGCTTGTCACTGAGACTATCCTTCATTCCCAGGCGAACGAGCAAGGTTTTGGCAAACAGTGCGGTGTTCGGTCGGGCTGCATCTGCCGCCAAAGTGGTAAAACGTGCTTTCAGGCGACCAACTCGTGCCGCCTCCCTTTCATCTGCTATTTCATGTTGCCTAAGTAGTTTGGCGGTTTGGAGAACACTGCAAATGTTCGAGAAGAGCTCACATTCTTCGCCCGTTCCAATCTGCTCAAGTAGTGGCTCCATTGCCTCATAGATTCTTTCTGTCTCGATGGGGTCATCAAACCAGAAATAACTTCTCCAAGCATGCTGGTAGTGTGCCCGCAACGCTAACCCTGGGTGCCGGTATTTCTCAGCCAAGTGCCGGGCTTGAATGAACAGTCCATCCACCTCCGTTCGAGGGCGTTCGAGGGAACAAGCAAGCTTTGCCGCTTCAAGATAGCTTTCGGCTAAAGAGTAGTCGTCATTTCTGGCCAAGTCAGGATTCCTGAGTGAGTTCAATAGTGTTTCCAACTCAACCTCGCGCGAAGCGTCCTTTGGTCCAAGTCGTTTGGTCTGCGACATTCGCACATCGAGTCCCAATTTGGCGACAGCCAGTTCAATGTGGTGCCCTTTGAAAACACGATCAACAAGCCATGTGCGATCAAGTATCCTTACGTCACAACCGCTTAGAGTCAGCATCTTAGTTTCCCACTTCTCTCGCTCTTTGTCAGGGACAGGTTGGTTTGTGATAAAGAAGATCTTAGAGAACTGCCGAGAAAGCCCGGTGATCTTTGTGACATCCCCTGCAACTTTAGGTTTCCATGCCTTCTGAGCACTGAATGCAAATGCCCAATCATCATTGGGGGGACGAGCTTGACTGGCCCAGTATCGTCGTTCACCGAGTTCCTCCGAAACAGGATATGTGGATGCGTCAGTTTTCGAATCCCCACCACCCACAGGACCAGTCTGGGGCAAAAGATTCGGGCAGATCTCTTTCTCTGCAATTGCACGCGCAAACTCCTCAAACTCTCGCTCTCGTCTTTCGGTGGTGAGTTGATCGAGATAGAACTTGAGTTGGTCCTCGCCAACTCCCGCCACATCGACGCTTTCGCTGTCCGAGAAGTAGTCAGGGTGTTCCTGCCTGTAATACTCACTTGGACGTAGTGCTGCCCAAGGATGGCCGGGGGATGGAACGGTTGACTGGGTTGGGGGCTTCATCGCAGAAAGGTATAGTGGTATTCTTTAACCGCGAACGCCAACAAGGATATGCTTCTTGAAGCTCAATCCGTTCGGATTTTGAACTGGGTGCTAAGGGAGGTGTTGGAGAGGTTGGCAAGCCTCCCAGCGCGGACGTTAATTTCAAACTGGATGGCTTCGATTGCCAATCGAAGCTACTTCGCGGTGGCCTCGCGGGTGGTTTCCGGCGTGCTGACGCCCGCTGCTACGTGGGAATCACTTCAGAAGCGTGGCTTTGAGAAACTCCGTTGCTTTCTCCCGAAACTGCTGCTGGCGCTTTTCATCGACGAAACCGCAGGCGAGCTGGCCGAGGAGGTCGGTGGGCCATTCGGCGTCGAGGTCGGTGGCACCGGGGATGAGGAGGACCTCTTTTTCGCCGGGAATGGCGTCGGCGATGGCTTGGGCGTTGCTTTGCTTGTTCCAGGGGCCGGGTTCGGCGAGGAGGAGGGCGGAGGGGGCTTTCAGCTTAGCTGCGGCGGCTTTGCCTTGGCCGTTCATATCGACGGGATCGAGGCCGACCCAGGCATCCACGGGCGTGTGGGTGGTGGCGAGCAGGGTGGTGAAACCGCCCATCGAAAAGCCCATGAGGGCTACGCGGCGCTTGTCGCGGTATTTTTCGACCAAAGCGGCCAAAACGCGGCCATTGAGCGCATGATCGGCGAAAGCGGGTTGCGTGGGCACGGCGACGAAAAAGCCCTCCCCGGCCAAATGACCGCCCCAACCGGCCATGTAGCGTTTGGAGCGTGTAAAGCCGTGTGCGACGACGACGAGCGGGGCGTTGTCGTCCTTCGCTGGCCGGTAGAGGGTCACGGAGACGCGGTGGCCTGCGAGGTCGAGCTGGGTGTGCGCTTTTTTCACGCCGAGTGGGAGCGGCGGGGCCTCGGTGCGGCTGGCACAATGGACCAAAACAACCAGCAAAAGTTGGGAAAGGAGGATTCGGAGGAGTAAGCGGCGCATGGGCATGCCGCCGACTCAAAACAGCTCGGTTAGCGCTTTGCCCTCATCGAGCAGGTTGTAGGCGCGGCCAAGTTTGTCTTTGGCTTCGAGGTTGTCGATGCCCATGGCGTAATAGACTGTTTTGGTGATGTCTTCGGGGTAAATGGGGCGGTCTTTGGGGTATTCGGCACGGGCATCGGTTTCGCCGATGACTCGGCCACCCTGGATGCCTGCTCCGGCCATCAGCACACTCATGCAGGCGGTCCAGTGATCACGCCCGGCACCGCCGGGGCCACCACTGCGGCGATCACCCACTTTGGGCATGCGGCCCATCTCGCTGGTGACGAGGACGAGTGTCTCATCGAGCAATCCGCGTGCGGAGAGGTCTTCGAGAAAGGCGCTGAAGCCACGGTCGAACTGCGGGAGGAGGTTTTCGCGTAGGCAGTTGAAGTTGTTTCCATGCGTGTCCCAGCCTCCGGCGCTTTTGCATTTTTTGTGCAGGCCTTCGTCTTCTTTCCAAAAGACGGTGATGAAGGGCACGCCGGCCTCGACCATGCGGCGGGCCATGAGGAGGCTCATGCCATTGATGTCCTGGCCGTAGCGCTCACGCAGGGCGAGGGGCTCACTCTGGATGTCAAAGGCGTTCACCGTGCTGGTGGAGGAGAGCAGGTCAAAGGCTCGCTCCTGTTGTTTGGCGTAGTTTTGGATGGCTGCCTCGTGATCCAGATCGCGGCGGGCGCTGTTCAGTGCGGCCAGTAGCCCTTTGCGGTCCTGCATGCGCTGTGCCGTCATGCTGCCGCCGATGCTGATCGTCGGTGCGGCAAAATTCAGCGGCTGGTCAAAGCTGCCATTGAGCAGGAATGGATCGTACTCCATGCCGATACGGCCTGCGAACTGCCCTGGACGTGTGAAGGGCAGCTTACTGGGCTTGTGCGGCAGGGTGATGAGGGATGGCAGCGTGGGGTGCTGCGGGCGCTTCATCGCGACGACGCTGCCCATGTAAGGCCAGTCCTCTGGATACGGACGGCGGTCATTGCCCTGCTGCTTAAAGGTGGGGTCTGGGGCGTGGCCGGTGAGGTTGTAATAATAGCCGGCGTGATGATCCCCCGTGGCGCGGCCACCATCCGTCACGCCGTGGATCATGGCGAAGTGGTGGGCCTGCTTTGCCAGCAGGGGCAGGTGCTCACAGAGCACGATGTCGTCGCCGGTGGTGCGCATCGGCTTGAACTCCCCGCGATACTCCAGCGGTGCCTCTGGCTTCATATCCCACATGTCGATGTGGGACGAGCCGCCGCATAAAAAGAACAACACCGTCGATTTGGCCGGTTTTGCCAGTGTGGGGAGGCTCACGGCAGGGGCGGTGGTTGCTCGCGCTCCACCTTTGAAGCCCAGGGATGCCAGTCCCGCCGTCGAGGCCGTCAAGAAGGCCCGGCGGTCCATCGAAGGACGAAACAGCGGTGAGTGCATAGCAAAAGCGGCCTACTATACGCATGGGCTGAATGCAGCCTGTCACGGTGGCATGGATTTCGTGCGGGTGGGGGCTTGAGCCGTACGGGCGGATTCTAACTCGAAGGACTGCGCAGACTCGCATCGTTCAATGCGGGCTATGAAACGCCTCCTCTCCGCCTGTGCCGTCATGATCGCTGTGAGTGCCTCTGCTCTGGAGGTGAAAAAGGCTATCCCGTATGCCGATGATGGGCATGCACGGCATGTGCTCGATGTGTATGCGCCGGATGGTGCCAAGGCGCTGCCGGTGGTGTTTTGGATTCATGGCGGCGGCTGGCAGGCGGGTGATAAATCAGATGTCGCCACCAAGCCGAAGTGGTTCGCAGAGCATGGTTTTGTGTTTGTCTCGACGAATTACCGACTGCTGCCAGAGGTGGATATGGGCACGCTCATCCGTGATTGTGCGAAGTCCTTCGCCTGGGTGCAAAAACACATTTCACAGTATGGCGGTGATCCACACCGCGTGCTGGTCGGTGGACATAGCGCTGGGGCACAGCTCGCGGCCATCCTGTGCACGGATCATCGCTATGTGAAGGAGGCTGGTGCAGATTTCTCGGCTCTCATCGGCTGTGTGCCGGTGGATGGTAATACGTATGATATTCCGGCGATCATCGAGATGGCAGAGACGCGGAGCCGTGTTCATGGACTGCCTTTACCGAGCTTCGGACACCGGAAGAAGTTCGGCAATGATCCAGCGCTGCACAAAGACTTCAGTGCCGTGACTCACATCGCGAAAGGGAAGGGGATACCGCCCTTTTTGACGCTGCATGTTTCCTCACACCCAGATACGACGGCCCAGGCACTGAGACTGACGAATGCGCTGAAGGCGGCAGCGGTCGATGCGCGGTCTTTTGGTGCCAAAAACACCAACCACAGCAAGCTCAACGATGATCTCGGGCTGGATGGCGATCCTGCGACAAAGGAGCTGGAGGCATTCCTCGCAAGGATTCTAAAGAAGTGAGCCCGCTGAGTGCATGGGAGTGATGTCGGTGGTTAGAGGGGAGGGGCGTAGCTCGTATGTCTCTCCATGGCCGCTCATAATCACGGACATGCTTTCACCTTCATGAATCCGCGAGTGCGGGATGGGGTCGTCGTGCATGGACGGCGTTCTGTATTGAAGACCAGCCTCGCGGGGCTGGGTGCGCTGACGCTGCCAGGGCTGATGAAACTGCGGGCAGAAGGGAAGGCAACGAAGAGCGGCAAATCGGTCATTTTGCTCTGGATGACCGGAGGGCCATCCCACATCGACACCTGGGACCCAAAGCCGGACCGACCCATCGAGAACCGTGGGCCGTTCAAGACGATCAAAACCAAGCTGCCGGGTGTGCGCATCTGCGAGTTCCTCCCGAAGCAGGCGGCGATGCTGGATCAGTTCACCCTCATTCGCTCGGTGGATTGCCGTTTCAGCAATCATGAGCCGAACATGGTCATGCAGACGGCAAATCTGACCAATGAGCCGCGCACAAACCCGAAAGCGAAGTATTTCCCCTCCTTTGGCAGCATCGTGGCGAAGCATCATGGCGCGAACCATCCTGCCATGCCGCCCTATGTGGTGCTGAACATGAAATCCCGCTCGCATGTGGCCTGGGGCGGCTACCTCGGCACGCAGTACGATCCATTTGATGGCAACAATGCGGCGAAGCTCTTTCAGTTGCCCGCTGGTCTCAGCATGGACCGGCTGCAAGCCCGCCAGACACTGAGCAAGCAGATGGACGGCCTCCGCGCAGAAATCGACGCGAGCGGCATGATGGGCGCGATGGATGCTTTCGGCCAAAAAGCCTTCGACATCGTCGCGGGTGGTCGTGCCCAGGAGGCCTTTGATTTGAGCCTGGAGCCGAAAAAAGTGCGTGACCGCTACGGTGAGCACGACTGGGCCAAACAAGCCTTGCTAGCACGGCGCCTCGTGGAGCGTGGCTCATCCTTTGTGACCATCGATCTCAGCAATCACGGTGCATCTGGCACCTGGGACAATCATGGCGACAACATCCCTCCCTACGGTGGCATCTGGAATGGTCTGCGCCCGCTGCTGCCGGTCTTTGATCACGTCATTACCACGCTGGTGGGGGATTTACGCGAGCGCGGCTTGTTGGATGACACGCTCGTCATTGCGATGGGTGAATTTGGTCGCACGCCGAATCTCGGCACTCAGGGCAGCACTGACGGGCGCAATCACTGGCCCGTGGTGATGAGCATGAGCCTCGCTGGCGGTGGCTTCCGCCACGGGCAGGTCATCGGAGCGAGCACAAAGGACGGCGCAGAGATCGCCGAGCGTCCAGTGACTCCGAGTGATCTCGCTGCGACGATCTACCACCACATGGGCGTGCCACTGGACGCGACTTATACGGATCACCAGGGTAGGCCGAACTTCATCGTGGACAGCGGCCGACCGATTTCGGAGCTGCTGTGACTACCTCCCACTCCGCGAGGCCTACGCACAAGGCACGTAGGAAGGACGCAGCTCGCAGAGCAGAAGAAAGAGCCGTGAATGAGCGGGGCGTGAGTTGCTGCTGAGCGAATCGTGTTCACTATCGTGCACGATTCCACTTTCTCTCGCATCCCGCTACGCATGCTCGCTCCCACCATCACTCCCGAAGGCATTTTGACACTCGAAGGCAGTGCGGAGTCCGCCGCAGAGAGGAAGATCCTCGCTGCGCATTCACTGCTCTGCGTGCTGGCGGGGGATTTGCAGACGATGGAGCTCGCGCCTCCCTTTCGATGGCTGCGGGAGTGGGGGATGCGTTTTTTCACCCGTCTTTGCCAAACCAAAGACGTGTCCCTCGTCTCGGTGCCATCGCTGGATGAGCGGGCCGCTTTTTTGACCACCGTGCCGCCCATGATCGGTGCGGAATATGCCTCGCCCGAAGTGCTGGAGCGATGGTGGAGCGAGCTCGGCCACTACATCTCCGAATCCGCCACACATGGCATCGAGGCATGGTTGCGCGAGGAATGCCCCGCCTGGCATGTCGTCGGCCGCGTGAGCTTTCACCTCGCGGAGAATAAAGCGGACACGCAGAGGCCCTTCGCCTTCCTCGCCACCTTCACAGAAAAACTCAGCGCCACCGGCCAGCCGCAGCACCTACCACTCGCACGGGCGCTCCAGCTTTACGCCGGGCAGAAAGACCAAACCGCCCTCAATGCCCTACTGGAGCCCGTGCGGCTCGCTGCGGAGAAATCCAAGCTCCTACGCGAGTGGCTGGAGTCGAAGCGACTCTTTCAGCCCATGGCCATGTCACCGCAGGAGGCCTACCGCGTGCTGCGTGAGACAGCGGTCTTTCAGGAAAGCGGCATCATCATGAAGCTGCCAGACTGGTGGAAGTCCGGTAAGACCACACGGCCCGCTGTGCAGGTCACCATCGATGCACCGAAGAAATCTGCGCTCCATGCGCACTCGATGCTCAGCTTTAAAATCGAGCAGAGCCTCGATGGCGAGCCGCTCACGGAAGCCGAGTGGGAAAAGCTGCTCAGTGCCGAAACCGGCCTCGTCTCCCTGCGTGGAAAGTGGGTGGAAGTCGATGGAGAGCAGCTCCAGCAAGTCATGGAGCACTGGCGCAGAGTGCAAAATGCCGCTGGAGACGGCGGAATCGGTTTCCTAGACGGCATGCGGCTCCTCGCAGGCTTTGGCGGTGCCAAAACGGCTGCAGAGGCCGAATCGCTCGAAATCGTGCCCGAGTGGAGCAGCGTCATCGCAGGCAAAAAACTCGCCGAAGTACTCCAAAACCTGCGCGAGCCCGCAGAGGCCGATCCGCCCGAAAATCTCTGCGCCACCCTGCGGCCCTATCAGCGCAAAGGATACGCCTGGTTGAAATTCATGACGCAAACCGGCCTCGGAGCCTGTTTGGCCGATGACATGGGCCTGGGCAAAACCATCCAAATCATCACCCTACTCCTCGCTCGGCAAAGACAGGCCCCCGCACCCGCTCTCCTCATCGTCCCCGCATCCCTCGTCGGCAACTGGAAGGCCGAAATCGCCCGATTCGCCCCCGACCTCCGCCTTTTCATCGCCCATCCATCCGCGCAGGAGCGTGATGTCTTTGATCTGGTTTCCCAGCACCCGGCGGAAGTGCTGCGCGGCTATGATGTCATGCTCACCACCTATCAATTCCTGCAAAAGACCGAATCCTGGCTCACACACACCTGGAGCCTCGTCATCCTCGATGAAGCCCAAGCCATCAAAAACAGCGGCAGCGGAGCCGCCAAGGCCGTCAAAAAGCTCCAAGCACCCGCACGCATCGCATTGACCGGCACACCGGTGGAAAACCGGCCCGGTGATCTCTGGAGCCTCTTTGACTTCCTCAATCCCGGCCTACTCGGAGGCTCCACCGCCTTTGCAGATGTGATCAAGCGCTGCGCCAAGTCCGCAGATGGATACGCCCCTCTGCGGCGCCTCGTACGGCCCTACATCCTCCGCCGCATGAAGACAGACCGCAGCATCATCACCGACCTGCCGGATAAAATCGAGCTCAAAGCCTACTGCGGCCTCACCAAGCGCCAGGCCACCATTTACGCCAAGCTCGTCGATCAACTCGCCAAAATGCTCAATGACAAAGAGATGGAGCCCATCAAGCGCCAGGGCCTCGTCCTCGGCTTCCTGCTCAAATTTAAGCAAGTGTGCAATCACCCCAGCCACTGGAATGGCGACGGCGCATGGAATCCAGCCGATAGCGGTAAATTCGCCCGCCTCGCAGAGATTTGTGCCGAGCTGGCAGAGAAACGCGAGCGAGCCCTCATCTTCACCCAGTTCCAAGAGACCTGCGATCCGCTCGCTCGCTTCCTCACCACCGTTTTTGGCCGTGAGGGACTCATTTTGCATGGAGCCACCCCTGTGGCCAAGCGGGCGCAGCTCGTCGAGTCCTTTCAGTCACCCGGTGGGCCGCCCTTCATGGTCATCAGCGTCAAAGCAGGCGGCACCGGCCTCAATCTCACCGCCGCCAGTCACGTCATCCACTTTGACCGCTGGTGGAATCCCGCCGTCGAAAACCAGGCCACCGACCGCGCCTTCCGCATCGGCCAGAAGCGCAACGTCATGGTGCACAAATTTGTCTGCCAAGGCACCATCGAGCAGCGCATCGACGCCCTCATCGACGAGAAAATGAGCCTCGCCCAGGACCTCATCGGAGATGGCGCAGGCGCAGAGAAAATGCTCACCGACATGAGTGGCGAGGAATTGCTCGCCTTCGTCAAGCTAGACGTCAGCGCCGTCGAGGCCTGAGTGCGCCCACTCCTCCGCAGGCCCTGCAAAAGGCGGGTCCAGGGCACCTTTCATGCGAACAGCCCGGAGCCCAAAATGAGCGATAAAAGCCAAATAGAACACAGGACGAACGCGAAAAAGTGGTTAAATATCTGCCACCCTACCGCCCTCCCCAGTCCGACCCGGTTTCAATTTTGCCCATGACAAGTTCCCCTGCGTACTCCGCCACTGCTACGACTAAGCCCCAGGTTTCCATCAGCGAATGGAAAGAGATCATCGCCGAATTCCAGATACCATCCATCCCACGCTCGGTCTGGCAGATGGTGAATACCTTTGTCCCCTATGTGGCCGTTTGGTTTGCCATGTATTGGAGCCTATCCATCTCGTATTGGCTCACACTCGCCTTTGCCGTCCTCGGCGGACTCTTTGTCGTGCGCAGCTTCATCATTTTCCATGACTGTGGCCATGGCTCCTTCTTCAAATCAAAAAAGGCCAACGACATCGTCGGCTTCATCACCGGCATCATCTCCTTCACCCCATATAGTCACTGGCGCTGGCAGCACGCCGTCCACCACGCCACCTCCGGCGACCTCGATCGTCGTGGAGACGGCGACATCTGGACCATGACTGTGAAAGAGTACCAAGCCGCCACCCCACGCTGGAAGTTCTTCTACCGCTTCGCACGGAATCCCTTCGTGCTCTTCATCCTCGCCCCGCTGGCCATCTTCCTCGTTTATCAGCGCTTTCCATCCCCCCGTGCCAAAGGGAAAGACCGCACCTCCGTCATGCGGATGAATATCGCCCTCGCCCTCATGGTTGCTGGCATGTGCTGGCTCTGTGGTTGGCAGAATTACCTCCTCATGCAGATCCCGGTCACGCTGTTTGCAGGCATGGCTGGTATCTGGATGTTCTACGTGCAGCACCAGTATGAAGACGTGTACTGGGAGCACCGTGAAAACTGGGACTACACCACCGCCGCGCTCGAAGGCAGCTCCTTCTACAAGCTCCCGCGCATCTTCCAGTGGTTCACCGGCAACATCGGCTTCCACCACATCCACCACCTCGGCTCCAAAATCCCAAACTATTACCTGGAGCGCTGTCACTACAGCCACCCCATGTTTTACACAGTGAAGCCCCTCACCTTCCTCGAAAGCCTGAAGTGCATGAAACTCCGCCTCTGGGACGAAGACCGCCGCAAGCTCATCGGCTGGAAAGAGTACAATGAAGTGTATGGCAAGAAGGCTGCGGCTTAAAGAATGGTTCAGTTTGACGGCTCTGAAGCCTCTCGCTTGAGTCTGCGTGATGCCGCATACTCTCACCCCACTCCCACAACATCGCGAACTCGCGGATTGGCTGCGCCGTGAGGAAAAAGAGGTCTGGAGCTGGTTTGCTCAAAAGGAAACCGAGGTCGCAGATTTGGAGCAGGTGAGACTCTCACTGCTGCGTGATAATTATCGACTGGAGGCGGCGGCACACCCAGAGGAGTTTCGCGAGATCGCGGCAGCATGTGAGGCCCTACAGATCAAGGCGGCGGTCTTTGCCTATCAGGCACAGCACCAGTCGGAGCCGAATGCAGCCGTGTGCCATCTGCCCGGCGAGGCGCATGTCATTTTCTCTGGCCCCATCCTCTCGCTGCTGTCGGCGGAGGAGTTGCGGGCCGTGATCGGTCATGAGCTGGCTCATCATCATCTCTGGCAGATGGAAAACGGTGATTTTTTGCTCGCAGATCGCATTTTACTCGCCTCCGCCTCGCATCCTGCGGCTGAGGCGACTCATATGCAGAGTGCCCGCGTGTGGCGACTGGCCACGGAGTTATTTGCGGATCGCGGGGCCTATTTGGCGACAGGCAGTTTGGAGGCAGCAGTCGGAGGTTTGGTCAAAACAACGACGGGATTGGCTCAAGTTAGCGCCAAGAGCTACTTGGCCCAGGCCGAGGAGATTTTTTCCAAATCCAAGCCGAAAACCGACCGGCTCTCCCATCCCGAGACCTTCATCCGTGCCCGTGCGCTTCAGCTCTGGGTCGATGAAGATGCCGCACTGGAGTCCATCATCGCCCGTATGCTCGATTTCGACGAGGGCCTCGACGATCTCACCCTCGTGCAGCAGGCGGAGCTTTCCGCCCTCACCCGCCGCTTTCTCGCGCATCTGCTCTCGCCCGATTGGTTTCAAACCGAAGCCGTACTCGCTCATGCCCGCCTCTTCTTCCGGGAGTTTAAACCCGCAGCCGATGCCGCGATCCTCACCGAACTCACCGAGCGTCCCGCCTCACACCGCGAATACTTCGCCCAGCTCATGCTCGACTTCTGCTCCGTCGATCCAGATCTCGACGATGCACCCATCGAGCGATGCCTGGAGTTCGCCCGGGATTTGGAATGCATCGGCACCTTCGAAAAGCTGCTCACCAAGGAGCTGAAGGTGAAAGCCAAGACACTCAAAAAGCTCAAGGAGGCACTGGCATGAGCCAGATTGAAGTTGCTGCCATCTGCTTCGAAGGCGAAACTCCCCGCCAGACGCCTCTTTCCTATGTCAACGGTCCCAACTCACTCGCCAAAGCTCATGCCCTATTCGGCGGTCCGCAAGGTCTTCTCCGAAGCGCGGCGGCTACAATTGCAGAGCCAAGGGCCGGTGACTCAGGAGAACATTGTTCGGATCCAGCGGAGCAGGAAATACGCGCATTCGCCGATTTCATCCAAGGAGCGGGCTTGATGCTCATGCCACGAACGGTGGCGGAACTGATTCAGCAAAACTTCGTCGGGAAAGGCATCGAGCACTCGGTGGGTCTCTTGTCAGGCAGTTCGCTCGTCATCAAAGATTACGACACGACGCTGTTCGACGAAGAAACCGGAACGGTTTTCTACAAACCTGCGGAGCTTCTTTTTGACTACCTCACCGACCACCTACTAGCCAACCACTTCTTTGGTGACGCCATTGAGCTTGTCGGTGCTTATGAGGAACGCGGTTTCATTCACCTGGTGGTGACTCAGCCCTTCATCGAAGGAAAACACCCTTCCTGGACCGACCTCGTCAACCAATTGCAAGTTCAGGGAATGGAACATGAGAGCCCTGGAACGACCAAAGCCCGCTTTTGGATTGATGGCGGCAACGCTGGCAGCCTGCTCGTGACCGATGTGCATGAGGATAATGTTTTGATCAGCCGCTCCGGCATGGCTCACCCCATCGATGTCCATTTCAGCTTCCCTGGACGCTCCGCTCGCATGAATGCCCTGAACACACTCGGACTCCTCACTCCCACCCGGCCATGAGCGATTTCACCTCCTTCCTCTCCACAGGCATCGAACGCGGCGGCTTCGAGACGGAGGACGTGCTTGCCGCCGTTCTGCCGCTGATGCGCGAGGTGCTCGCTTTGCATGAAAAGGGCGACGTGGCTCCGCTGCGCGGCGTCTCGGGCCTTCGCGTGATCGAAGATCGCGCTTTGGGCCTTCTCTCGCCGCAGGACCAGCCTCCCGAGCGCAACGACAGCCGCCTGCGCGAGCTGCTCGCCACGCAGTCACGCGGACTCGAAGTCATCGGCGAATCGAAGCGCGAGACAGACATCGACACCTTTGCGCAGAACATCACGAACCTCGATGTCGGTAGCGCGGACGCCGAGATCACGCGGCCTGTTTATCTGCCGGGCTACACGACTTGGGAACATGCCATCGGTCATCATGACGAGCTGACCGACGTGCTCTCGCTCGGCCTCATTCTTGCCAGCGTGGGATGTGGGCTGGATTTCACCGATGCGGAGGACGTCTCACTCTTTGCGAACTCACGCACGAACCTCTTCGCGCTCGCTCGTCGGCTGCATCCCGTGCTCGCCAGCGTCATCACCGAGATGACGGAGTTGCATCGCGGCAAACGGGCGCAGGATTTGCCATCGCTGATCCGCAGGCTGGAGACCTATCGCGATCAGCCGGTGGACATCGACATCACCTCGCTGCCCGGTTTGGAAACAGGCAGCAAAAAGGACAAACGCAGCGTCATCCAGACGCACCTGCGTGACCGCCTTTTCGAGGTCTCGCGGCGGAACAAGCTGCTCTATTTCAAGAGCACGCAGTCCACGCTGAACCTCACCATCGCCAGCGTGCCGCTCGTGCTCGATTATCGGAATGTGAAGCCCGAGGACCTGCTCTACTGGCACGCGTCACTCGCGCAGGACATCAGCGCGGGCAATGCGCTGCCGCTGAATCGGTGGCTACGCATGGAGGAGGCACCGTATCTGCCCGGCCAGCTCGACAAGCTCATCAGCGAGGCCCGCCGCGACCGCGCGGAGTATGGTTTCTCTCAGCTCAGGCTCGTGCTCACCTTCCTGCGCTGGCACAATCTCAAAGAGGCACCGCAGGAGCGTATCCACTCGCCCTTGCTGCTCCTGCCCGTCGAGTTGACGAAGAAAAAAGGTGTCAAAGACCACTACACCCTCGAACCCAGCGACACGGTGGCCGAGGTGAACCCCGCGCTGCGTCACCACCTGAAGCAGCTCTACAACCTCGACCTGCCAGAGACCATCGATCTGCGCAGCACCACGCTCGCCGCCTTTCATGAGCAGTTGAAGGCGCAAATCCACGCCAGCGAGCCAGGCGTGAGCCTCGTGCTCAATGAGAAGCCGCGCATCCAGCTCTTTCATGAGAAAGCCAAACAGCGTGTCGATCAGTATCGCCGTCGCATGGCTCGCAGCGGTCGTCGCGTCACCGCAGCCAAGGTGGATTACAGCTATGACAGGGCCGACTTCCGCCCACTCGGCCTGCAGGTCTTCCAAAAGAAGATCCTGCCCGCGCCGCTGCCTTTGCGTGACCTCGCCGGAGCACCGCCGCTGCCTCGTCAGCTGAACATGGTCGCCGAGACGGAGCGCAAGACCTTCTCCATCGTCGAGGACAGCCTCGGCAATCCTTACTCATGGGAGTTTGACCTCTGCTCGCTCACGCTGGCAAACTTCAACTACCGCAAGATGACGCTCGTGCGGGACTACTCGCAACTCATCAGCAGCGATCTGCCAAACGCGGCCTTTGATCGGGTCTTCTCGCTGGAGCCACGTGCCGTCGATGCGCCGCAGATTCCCGTTTTGCCGCCGTCGCAGCAGCATCTTATCATCGCTGCGGATGCCACGCAGACCGGAGCCATCGCACGAGCACGCACCGGCGAGAGTTTCATCATCCAAGGCCCGCCCGGCACCGGCAAATCGCAAACCATCACGAATCTCATCGCCGACTACGTGGCGCTCGGGAAGCGTGTGCTTTTCGTCTGCGAAAAGCGTGCGGCCATTGATGTCGTCTTCCATCGCCTGCGCCAGCAGGGCCTGGATGAGCTGTGCTGCCTCATCCACGACTCGCAGACCGATAAAAAGGAGTTCATCCTCAATCTGAAGCAAACCTACGAGCAGTGGCTCGCGAACGAAAAAGCCGACGACAGCAGCGAATCGAAGCGAAACACCGCTTTGAGCACCTTGGAGGCCGAACTGGCCGCTTTGGAAAAGTTCACCACTTCCAGCGCCGCAGCCAATCCGCTGCTTTTGCGCCTCATCGAGCTGCGTGGCTTGGCAGGGGAAACTGGCGACAGAAAAATTGAAGACAAAAAGATTTCTGAATCAGATTTTTCTGTCTCCAATCTTTCTGTCGAACTTCCCGACTATACCGAATGGCAGCGAGGCGGCGATTCCGTGCTCCGGCTCGCCAACGCCCTCGCAGACCTCGGCGCACCACCCATCTTTGCCAAACATCCGCTGCGCTGGCTCAACGATCTCGAAACCACGCCCGCACGCCTCGAAGACCTCGAACAACGCCTCAGCGATCTCGACGACGCCCTCCAGCAAACCAGCCTGCCGATGGAGCACTGGGACACGCTGGACGAGGTGGCCCAGCTTCTCGAATCCACCACGCGTCTGCTCCCACTCGCTCGAAAAAATCTCCTCGGACTGCTCGATGCCAACAGCAGCACCAGCGGAGCCTTTGCCAAGCTCTGCACCGACTTCGCGAAGAAGCGCAAAGCTCTCGAAGCCGCTCAGAAGAAGACCACGAACTGGCGCGAAAAGCTGCCTGCGGATGAAATCGCCTCCGCTTTGGCTCAAGCGGAGAAACTCCAGGGCGCTTTGCCTTCCTCAATCCCGCGTGGTGGCGTCTGCGGAAGGTTTTGAATGCCGCCTATGACTTCAGCAAACACGCGGTGAAGCCCACTTGGGCCAAGGTGCTCTCCGAGCTCGCCGCTGAGCACGCCGCGAATGCCGAAGTCGAGGCCGTGAAGGAACGCTGCGAGCAAGAGTTCGCCTCGGACGATCCCGAGACGCTTCGCAGCCAACTCGCCACGCTTTCCGCCAGCGATGCCTCGCCTGCCGCGCTCGCCCTCCGCGAGAAGCTGCTCTCTTCGCAGCAAGGAGCCGCGCTCGTCGAAATGCTCGCCGCTCTCGCGCCCGGCTTTGCGCAGCTTCGTCGTGATCTGAGCAGCACGCTCTTTGAACCCGAGCACCACAGCCTCGCCGCACTCGCCGCCGCCATTCGCGAGATCATGGAGGACATGGATGCGCTGCCGGAACTGCTGCCATCCCTCCTCGATCTCGCCACCGCTCCACCAAAACTCGTCCGCGCCGTGCGCACTCGCGACTGGACCGCCGAGCAACTTGAGTCCGCCTGCGCCGCGAAGTCGCTAGCCGAGCTGTATCGCGCCGACCGCAGCTTGCAGCGCTTCGACGGCCACGTTTTGAAACAGAAACTCGACCGTGTGGCCCACTCGCATCGCCAGTGGCTCGATCACAATGCCGGGTGGATTCGCTCTCAGGCTCGTAAACGCTTCGTGGAGCATGTGCAGACAGCCAATCAGTCCGCCACCGTGCTCACGCCCGAGCAGAAGCTCTTCAAAAAGACCTTCACCACCGGTCGCCGGGAGCTGGAGCACGAGTTTGGCAAAACCATGCGCTACAAAAGCATCCGCGATCTCGCCGCTGGCGACAGCGGCGAGGTGGTGCGCGACTTGAAGCCCATCTGGCTCATGAGTCCGCTCTCCGTCTCCGACACCCTGCCACTGGATGCCTCTTCGTTTGATGTCGTTATCTTTGACGAAGCCAGCCAGATCCCCGTCGAGGAAGCCGTGCCCGCCGCGTATCGCGCCCAGCAGGTCATCGTCGTGGGCGATGAAATGCAGCTCCCGCCCACCAGCTTCTTCAGCACCAGCAGCGATGACGAGGAGGAGATCACGCTTGAAGACGAAGGCGAAAAAATCAGCGTCCTCATGGATGCCGAAAGCTTCCTCGCTCAAAGCGCCCGCAATCTGCCCAGCACCTTGCTCGCCTGGCACTACCGCAGCCGCTACGAGGCCCTCATCAGCTTCAGCAACGCCGCCTTCTACGGCGGCGAGCTTTACACCATCCCGGACCGCCAGCTCGCTCTCCGAGACAGCGGCGAAACGATCATCAAATCGCCTGAAGAGGCCGCAGCGCTCGTTCCGCAGCTTTTGAGCCGACCGATCAGCTTCATCCGCTGCGAGGCCATGCCGTATGAAAACCGACGAAACGTTGGAGAAGCCGCCGCCATCGCTCAAATCGTGCGCCGCCTGCTTTCCAGCGAATCAAAGCTCAGCATCGGCATCGCCGCCTTCAGCGAGGCACAGCAGAGTGAAATCGAAAGTGCTCTCGATTCCCTCGCCGAGGCCGACTCCGCCTTTGCCTCGCTTTTGGAGGCCGAATACGTCCGCGAGGAAGACGACCAGTTCTGCGGCCTCTTCGTGAAGAATCTCGAAAACATCCAAGGCGACGAGCGCGACATCATCCTCATGTCCGTCTGCTACGGGCGCGATGCCAACGGCCGCATCTTGATGAACTTCGGCCCAATTAACCAACGCGGCGGCGAAAAGCGCCTCAACGTCATTTTCAGCCGCGCCCGCCAGCACATGGTCCTGCTCAGCAGCCTGCGCCACAGCGACATCACCAACGACTACAACGACGGTGCTAATGCGCTGAAAAATTTCCTCCACTACGCCGAAAGCCTCTCACGCGGCGATGCAGCACTCGCTCGGCAAGTGCTCGACGGCCTCAATCCGCTGAAACGGCAGGCTTTGAGCCTCGAGCAAACCTCCGCCGCCATCGCCAAGCAAATCGCCACAGCTTTGCGTGAGCGCGGTTGGGATGCTGACACCCAAATCGGCCAAAGCCGCTTCCGCTGCGATGTTGCCGTGCGTGCGAAAGGAGCCGTGCAGCATCAGGTGGGCCTGCTTTTGGATGTGACAGGCCGCACCGGCGTGCTGGAGCGGTTTCACACCCAGCCCAGCATCCTCAAAGCCTTCGGCTGGCAGGTGCTCGTCATCCTCGCCAAAGACTGGTGGCATGATCCAGCGTCCGTCATCGAGCGCATCGAGCGCCTGTTGAGAAATGAGAGCGAGGAAGCGGAGTCAGAGGAAGAAGTCATCGAATACCCCGCCTCCGAGCCCGAGATCAAACCTGCACCCGCCTACGAACCTCCTCCACAACCACCGGCATCAAAACCAGCCACACCTTCCGGCCTGAAGCGCTTCGAATTCATCGAAGGCGGCTCCAAAAAATTCTGGGAGATCGGCCAAACCGGCTGCGACATGACCGTCCGCTACGGCCGCCTCGGGACCAACGGCCAAACCCAAACCAAAACCTTCCCCGACGAGGCCCGCACCACCCGCGAAGTGCAAAAGCTGATCTTGGATAAAGTGAAGAAAGGTTATGTTGAAGTGAGTTGATGAAGCCACAAGCTTTGACATTCGTTTGACGCATCACAGATTCACCAATGCTTATCCCTTTCTTCTGGGCGGAATCCCGCTTGCAAAACAAGCTCCCAACAAAACAGATCACGGTGAAGCGCTGGGGCTGGTCAGACATCAGCCAGGAAGATGCACAGGCGCTTGCGGACCGCCGTGCAAATGAAGCGATGAAGCGAATCCTCAATGGCGAGGAAATACGTCGTCGCGAGTTCAAGGATGCATACGGCACCGAGGATGGTGTGCCGATCCGTGAAGAAGTCGTCTCGCGGCACGAGAACGTGGTCATCACGCGCAACAGCTACGGCTCGCTCTGCCTTAACACGCCAAATGTTTTGTTTGCGGATGTGGATGCAGCGTGGAGTGGCGGTTTCAAATTTTCTTATTCTGGCTGTCTGCTGGTTGTAGTGGCTGGTATTGCAGCAGGGGTTTTGCAAAGATCATTTCTGATTGGTGCCTGTATTGCGATTGGAATCCCTTGGCTATGTTCGGTCATTATCAATGGGATCAATCAGAAACGCCGCCCGTTGGCTGAAGCCCAGGTTAAACAGGAAAATCTGAGTGCCATTCGATCCGCTGTGGCCGCGCATCCAGATTGGCATGTGCGTGTCTATGAAACACCAGCCGGACACCGACTGTTGGCTATGCATGACGTGTTTGACCCGCAAGGTGATGCTGCCGAGTCCGCACTGAACGAGTGCAGCGCAGACATTCGATTCGTCACTCTCTGCAAGCTGCAAGCCTGCTTCCGTGCCCGAGTGAGTCCCAAATACTGGCGCATGGGATACAGGCCCAGGGAGGTGCTCCCCAAGTCAAAATGGCCCTTCCCAGCCGAGCACATTCCTCGCCGGCAAGAGTGGGTGGTAGGCTATGATGCCATAGCTTCAAATTTCGCCTCTTGTCGTTTCCTGGAGCGACTCGGTAGCAGCAATGTTCATCCTGAGGCTGAGGCAGTACGTGCGCTCCATGACCACCTTTGCCAATCTGATTCGAATCTACCGCTGGCTTAACTTTAAAACCACTCTGAATCCCCCCATGTCCGTCTTCCAGCTCAATCCCGAACTCACGCCGCAGGGCGATCAGGCGCAGGCGATTGCGAAGCTGGTGAAGTCGGTGCAGGCGGGGAATCGGCACCAGACGCTGCTCGGCGTCACGGGTTCGGGCAAGACCTTCACGATGGCCAACATCATCGCGGAGGTTGGCAGACCGGCGCTGGTGTTCTCGCACAACAAGACGCTCGCGGCGCAGCTCTACTCGGAGTTTAAAAACTTCTTCCCGGACAACTCGGTGGAGTACTTCGTGAGCTACTTCGACTACTACCAGCCGGAGGCCTACATCCCGCGCACGGACACCTACATTGAGAAAGACAGCGCGGTGAATGATGAGATCGAGCGGCTGCGGCTCTCTAGCATGGGGGCGCTGCTCACGCGGCAGGACACGATCATCGTGGCCAGTGTGTCATGCATCTATGGTCTCGGTTCGCCAGAGGACTATGAAGGCATGATGGTGCCGCTACAGACCGGGCAGCGCATTTCGCGGGAAGAACTGCTGACTCGTCTGGTGGATATGCTTTATGAGCGGAACGACTACCAGCTCCAGCGTGGCAAATTCCGCGCTCGGGGAGATGTGATCGAGATCGTGCCGGCCTATCTGGAAAATGAGGCCATTCGTATCGAGTTTTTTGGAGATGAAATCGAGCGTATCAGCGCGGTGGACGTGCTGACCGGTACGGTGACGCTAAAGCTGCCGAGTTATACGATTTTCCCAGCAAAGCAGTTCGTCACACCGGGGGATAAGCTGCGCAAAGCTATCGTGAAGATCCGTGAGGAGGCGGAGGAGCGAGTGGCATGCTTTGAGAGGGAGGGGAAGCTCCTGGAGGCGCAGCGCATCAAGATGCGCACGCAGTATGACATCGAGATGATGCAGGAGATGGGCTTTTGCCAAGGGATCGAAAACTACAGCCGCCATCTCACTGGGCGTGCACCGGGTGCCACTCCTGGGACGCTGCTGGATTTCTTCCGTGAACCGCCGCTCGTCTTTGTCGATGAAAGCCACGCTACCATTCCGCAGATCGGCGGTATGTATGAGGGCGATAAATCGCGCAAAACCACGCTCGTGGAGCATGGATTTCGCCTTCCCAGTGCTCTCGACAACCGCCCGCTGCGTTTTGAGGAGTTCATGGGCAAAGTGGGCCAGATGGTCTATGTCAGCGCCACGCCTGCGCGGTTCGAGATCGAGAACAGCGTGGTCGGAAACAGCGGCTACATCGCCAAAGACAAAGAAGCACCGCCGATGACGAAAAACGTCCGCATCAGCGGCAGTGCGGAGTCGCCGGAAAAATTCGATGTGACGACCAAAGGCCGAAATTTGGTCGTAGAGCAGATCATCCGCCCCACGGGCTTGCTGGACCCGATCATCACGATCAAGCCACTCAAAGGCCAGATCGACGAAACGATCGAGCTTTGCCGCCAACGCGTCGAAAAAGGCGAGCGTGTGCTCGTCACCACTCTCACAAAACGCACGGCGGAGGATCTCACGGACTATCTGCGCAATCTCGCCTTCAAAGTGCGATACCTTCACAGCGATATCGACGCCATCGAGCGTGTGGAAATCCTCCGCAGCCTACGAAACGGCGACTGCGATGTGCTGGTGGGCATCAATCTGCTCCGCGAGGGCCTCGATTTGCCGGAGGTGAGCCTCGTATGCATCCTGGATGCGGATAAGGAGGGCTTCCTGCGCAGCGAGACCTCGCTGGTGCAGACTGCGGGCCGCGCTGCACGTCATCTCGGTGGTGAAGTCGTGCTCTTTGCCGATGTGCAGACGCAGAGCATCAAGGCGCTGCTCAATATCAGTAAGTATCGACGTCAGGTGCAGTTGGAGCACAATGAGAAGCATGGCATCACTCCACAGACAGTACGCCGGGCGGTGCAGGAAAGCCTGCAAATCCTAGGCCGGGCACGTGAAGTCGAAGAAAGCGTCGTGCGTGAAGGTGGTGGCGACTTCGCTGTGACGGAGACCATCCGTGAGCTCGAACAAGAAATGGCCGAGGCAGCGATGAAGCTCGAATACGAGCGTGCCGCTCTTTTGCGTGATCAAATTCGCGAATTGAAGAAGCGGGTCGATGGAGGCACTGCCTCGACCGATCTGCCACCACGCCGGGATGTGAAATATGAGAAAGCCAAGCGCGGCGGAAAAAAGAAAAAGTAATCTAGAAGGATGGCTTTTGGCCGCCACCACCTCACACACTGAAGTCGCTATCACGCATAGAGCAAATACTGCTGCCGCTGAGAGCGGAAGCTCTGGACCCAACCCTGCCAGCGAGCGGCGATCGTGGCACCAGGTGTGCCGTGGAGGAGGTCGCGGTGGAGAGAGTCGCTGCCGTACACTTTGTTGAATAAATTGAGCTTTGATCCGCTCATGCGGCCCGCGACGCGGCCTCCGCTCAGGCGATTAAGCTCAGAGAGCAGCATGACATCGAGAGCAGTGAGGTCGGTGGTATTGCGCGGATGGATATGGAGCTTCACACCACCGAATCCTTTGTTTTGATAGGCTGAGTAGGTGACACCGGGCGTATTCCAGCGGCGACAGGTGGCCAGCATCGCCTGCGCGTTCACGCCATCACCGCCCGCGTAGCCGAAAGGATTGTCTGTGCCGATACCGACATCGACTGCAGCAGCCCCGCCGCAGATACCCGTGGCGACGTAGTAAAAGGGAGAGGTCTGATACGGGATATTCGGCGAGGTGGGGTGCCAGCGTAGGCCGGTATCCTGCCAGATCATGCCGCGATGATAGCCCTGCATCTTGACCACGGTCATGCGCGGCACCCGGCTGACCCAGCCGCGTGCGCAGGCCATCTGCGCGATCTCGCCCGCAGTCATGCCATGCACATAGGGCACGGGCACTTGGCCGACGAAGGATTTCCACTTTGCCTCCAGCGGTGGGCCTTCGACACGGTGGCCACCGATCGGATTCGGCCTATCCAGCACGACAAAGAACTTCCCATTCTCCGCAGCGGCCTCCATCGCGACGATCATGGTGCTGATGTAGGTGTAGCTGCGGCAACCGATGTCCTGGAGGTCAAAAACGAGGATGTCGATGCCCGCGAGCTGCGCCGGAGTGGGCTTGCGAGTGGGGCCGTAGAGTGAGTGAACGGTGAGGCCCGTCACGCTATCACGCCGCGTCGCGACATGCACTCCAGCGAGGATGTGGCCATCGATCCCGTGCTCCGGTGCATAGAGTGCCGTGAGCCCAGCTCCCAGGCCACGCTGGAGGAGCTGCCGCGTGCGCTCACCACGCCCGGTGAGGCTGGTATGATTCGTAATGAGCCCGACTCGCCGCCCACGCAGCAGATCAAAGCCCCGCGCGGCCAGCACATCCACCCCGAGCATGAATGGGCCGCCATATCCCGCAGCAGCCTGCGGCTGCTGATAGGTCTGCGGCCTTGGTCCGCTGCAAGCAGGGAAGAGAGAGGAGAGGGCAAGACCAGAGGCGAATTGGCGGCGAGTGAGATGCATACAAAGGTGCATTTATCGCCGAAAAGGCCAGTTGCCAATGTGAACTCCAAAGACTGAACGCCGGAGTCGATTTTATCGCGTGACTGTCACACTGCCCTGAGTCAAAGCTCCAGCCTTGAAGCCCTTCCTTTTGCTCGCTGAGGCTCGCACGCCTGATGGCGCGGCGCTCTCCCTCCATTCACACGATTCGCATTTTTATCTGCGGGTGAATCGCCAGCCGCTCATGGGCACGAATGCTGCAGAGTCTGAAAAAGTGCTGGCTCAGCTCGCATGTGAACAGCTCAGCATGAGAGCGGATGCACGCGTGCTCATTGGCGGACTCGGATTTGGCTTTTCACTACGCCAGGTGCTCGCCCTCGTCCCTGCGGATGCTCGGATCAGCGTCGCGGAGCTCCTGCCAGAAGTCGTCGCGTGGAATCGCCAGTACCTTCATGCCATCAATGGCCTTTCGCTCGATGACAAACGTGTCGAAGTGCTCATCGAAGACGTTTTTCATGTCATCTCCCGAGCTCCAGCAGCACATTATGATGCCATCTTGCTCGATGTGGACAATGGACCTGTCGCCATGGTGCAGAATGGCAACGAGCGGCTCTATCAGGCACGTGGATTCTCTGCCATTCAGCATGCACTGAAGCCTGGGGGGCGTGTCACCTTCTGGTCTGCTAGCAGCGATCCTGCGTTCGCCCGCCGGCTTGCCAAAGCGGGCTTCAAAGTAAGCGTCGTCCCTGCCAAGGCATGGCCCCAGGCCAAGCGATGCACCCATACCATCTTCGTCGCAGATCGTCGCTGACTCAGGGGTTCAGTCGTTCGGAGGCGCGGGGTCCTTCTCCCGCTGCATATCCGGCAGTGAATCAAGATATAGCGCCTCCACTTTATCGCGTGCCCATTGCGTGCGGCGCAGAAAAATCAGGCTGCTCTTGATGCTCGGGTGCCAGTTGAAGCAATTGATCGGAATCATCCGCCCCAGCATCTCCCAGCCATAGTGAGCGACCAGTTGCTCCAGCATCATCGCCAGTGTGATACCATGAAGAGGGTTTTTGGGGCCTGCGGCGTGCATGTGGTGAGGATTCGAGTCGTGCTTGTGCTTTGGAGCATACTTACTTGTTCCTGCGGGACCACACGAAACCAGCCACCAAGGCTAAAAAAAGCCCCAAAACCCATGGGAAGCCAAAAACTTCTCCAAAGGCTTTTCCGACCGCAATGGGCGTTTTTTGCTCATCTTTGATCGTCACCGTCTGCGGTAGTAAATCGGCCATTTCGCTCAGTTCCGGCAGTTTTTGGCCCGGTAGTGCCTGGTCCTTCACCATCTGCCGCCAATCCACTGCCATCGCAATATCCATGCCCGGATTCTGCTCCTTCACCTGGCATGAACAGGAACCGATCAAAAACTGTGCTGCCTCGTCAATCGTCTCAGCGCGGATACCCTTGCCCACCAGAGCATAAAGAGCCCGTCCCTGGCCGAAGATGGGAAAAACCATCGGCTCCTGGGTGAATCCCGCCAGATCCTCCTCGCTCGCCATCAGCATCGCCACAAAGGCCGCCTCTGCGGGATCATCCCGCTTCACCTTCACCATCGAAAAAGCCAATCGCAAGCCATCCCCAGGGACCGACACAAGGCCGTTCTTGATGTCTTGCTCATCCAGTTTTGGCAAATTCATCACACCTGCCAGATAGTCGAGCCGCTCCTCCAGTGCCTTGATCGCCGCTGCATCCTTCGCAGAATCGCCGCTTGCTAAAAACACCCACACAGCGCTTTCACCATTGCCCAGTCGTTCCGCGACAGCCCTCCTCGCTGGTGAATCGATCATCACGTTCACATTTTCCGGTGTAAATGGGGCGGACCAGATCACCGCGTCATTCCGTGCAGACTTCGGCTGCCGTAGTTCGATGTTTTGCGCCTCACCCGTAGTCACGACGTAGTTCTCAGGCAGCTTCGCCCCAGCGGGTGCCGTCACGCGATAAGCATCCGCTTCCCAGTGCTCCAGCGCATAACGAAACACCGGCACCGAACAAGCAAGGACATGGGTGGTCGCGAGGAGGAAGAATAAGAACAATCGTAACATGCCAGTCACTCAATCACGACCACAGGCCAACTTCTTACACGAATGCTGTCAGCTCTAGAATCTTGTTCAGCACACCCGCCCCACCGTTCGGACCGTGGGCTGGGACAACTCTTGGTGCCCCTCACGAAAGTGGGGGGATGGAATGCTTAAATCAGGTCTTGGAAGACGTTAGTGAGGAATGTTCCGACCGCTTTTTGTTTCCTACCTAGCCTTCACACTCACCTCTGTTGCGCAAAACGACAGTGGGGGCAATGATGCCTCTGACAAGCCAGCCTCCGCGCCGGTGATGCAGTGGCGTTTTGATGATGGCAAGGAGGCCGGGCCACGGGCTCCGACGTATCCGGGCTTTTCGGAGACGAACAAGGCGCGAAAGTTCGATGTAAAGTCGCCGATCAAAGTCGCTGATAGCCCGGAGCTGCGCTTTGGCCTGAATGAAACGATCACGCTGGAGGCCTGGGTGAAGGTGGCGGATGCCTCGGGCACGCCGTACATCATCGGGAAGGGCCGCCTCGGCACGAAGGAGTTCGGTGCGAACAATCAAAACTACGCCTTCCGCCTTCAGCATGGCAAGGCGGGCTCGCAGATCGGTTTTCTCTTCCACAGCGCCGATGTGCCGGGGAAAAAGGGCGACTGGCATCGCTGGTGGTCGAAGGACACGGTGCCCACGGCGGGCTGGCATCATGTGGCGGTGACTTACACATACGGGAAGCCCAAGAGCATCAAAGGCTACATCGACGGCCAAGAAACCGATGGCACCTGGGACATGGGCGGTGCGACGGATCGCGGCCCGGTGATGGATGGAGATGCCGTAGTGATCGGCAATGGCTCGACGATGGCCGAGTCGCACGCGTTTGAGGGCTGGCTCGATGATGTGGCAATCTATCGCGGTCCCATCGACACGGAGGCGCTGAAGGCGAAGTATCAGTTCATCCCGCCACCACCGCCCGTGGCGCAAAAAGACGTGCCCGCAGGTCGCGTGCTCGTGCAGCTCGCCGAGGATGGCATGCCTGAGTCCAATGCATGGCCCAGTGAGCCGCCGAAAGTCGCCGAAAGCTACACCGAGGATGTTTTCGGCTTCTTTGACGTGCCGCAAAAATACGTCGAGACGGGTGTGCGTGGCGACCGCCATGTGCCTTTCCTTTTGCGTGCGGCGGCCAGCGTGACTTTCCCAAAGGGCAAGCACCGCCTGCTGCTGCGTGCTCGTGGTGCCACCAATCTCCTCATCGACGGCAAAACGATGCTCAAGACGCCTTTCCCACCGAAGGACAGTGACGGACATCACCTCGTGGCCGATCAAAAAGACTACCTCGACCTCGGCCCCGACTTCCGCTTCGTGCCACCGGGCAATCGCGAATCGTGGTGCGAGTTTGAAGGCACCGGGAAGCCACAGTTCATCGTGCTGGAGACGCTGGTGGGCAGTTTCGTGGGGAAATCCATCCGTAGGCCCGAATTGGGCGAAACCGTCGTCGCTTGGTCGCCAGCAGGCACGCAGAGCTGGCAGCTCATCTCCGCTGGCAAACGCAGCGTGCCCTACAACGACGCCGGATGGACCCAGTATGAAAAAGAGCGCACCGCGCACTACGAGATCGTGAATGACAAGCGCCGCGCCGAGATGCGTGCAAAGTCCGATCCCTACTGGGCAAAGCGTCGCGAGGCCGCAAAACAATGGCTGGCGAGCACCGAGCCGGTGAAAGTGCCCGCGCTGCCTGAAGGCCTGCCGAAGCTCAATGACATCGACCACTTCATCGGAGCTACGATCGCCAAAGTGAAGTCGCAGACCGCTCACAAGGGCACGGTTGATTTCTTCAAGCAGGTGCAGCCCATCCTCGAAACGAAGTGCCTCGAATGCCATCGCGGCGGCAAAGCAAAAGGCGATCTCCAGCTCGATTCGCTCGTCTCTGCCATCAAAGGTGGCGAAAGCGACGGCGCGGCCATCACCCCCGGCAAGCCAGATGCCAGCGCCATCCTGAAACGTATCGTTTCGCATGACGAAGACGAAGTCATGCCGCCCAAAGGCGAAAAACTCAGTGCCGCCGATGTCGAAGCCCTCACCACCTGGATCAAAGAGGGAGCGACATGGCCAGAACTCCGCGCGGATCGCCTGGAAGTCACCGCTTTGACCGATGACCTCACTTTCCTCCGTCGTGCGTATTTGGACACGGTCGGCGTCACGCCTTCGCTGGCCGAGATTGAGAGCTTTTTGGCCGATGTGAAAAAAAGTGCTCAGACCTCCGTGCTTAGTACTCAGTCCGATCCTCAAAAAGTCAGCACTCAGCACTCAGCACTCAGCACTTCACCTCGCGAGCGTCTCATCGACCGCCTCCTCGCTGATCCCCGCTGGGCAGATCACTGGATGGGCTACTGGCAGGACGTGCTCGCGGAGAATCCGAACATCCTCAATCCCACGCTGAACAACACCGGCCCCTTCCGCTGGTGGCTCTATGAGTCGCTGCGGGACAACAAGCCCATGGACTTCTTCGTCACCGAGTTGCTGCAAATGAAGGGCAGCGAGCGCCTCGGCGGCCCCGCGGGCTTTGCCACCGCCTCGCAGAACGATGTGCCCATGGCGGCGAAAGGGACCATCATCGGCGCGGCCTTCCTCGGCGTGGAAATGAAGTGCGCCCGCTGCCACGACGCTCCCGCCGCGAAGAGCACGCAGGAGGACTTATTCAAGATAGCCGCCATGCTCAATACGAAGGAGCTCGTCGTGCCTCTCACCAGCAGTGTCAGCCCAGATCGTTTCAAAATGACTGGCCGCAAGCCGCTCATCAACATCACACTCAAAGTGGGTGCCAAAGTGCCGCCGCAGTGGTCGCTCACCGAGTTCTGCGACGAATCCGCCGCCAAGCTCGCCGAAGATCCCACCAACACCCGCGACCAACTCGCCGCGCTCATCACTGCGCCGCAAAACGAACGCTTCGCCCAGGTCATGGCCAATCGCGTGTGGGCACGCTTCATGGGCCGTGGCATCGTCGAGCCAGTCGCCGATTGGGAAAAGGGCAAACCTTCGCATCCCGAGCTGCTCAAGTATCTCGGACGCGAGTTCGTGCGTGGCGGCTACGATTTGAAGCACCTCGCCCGCCTCATCATGACCTCCCACGCCTACCAGCGTGCTACCGACAGCGAGCTCAAAGAAACCAGCCCCGTCTTTGCTGCCCCCGCGCCGCGTCGCCTCATGGCCGAGCAGATCGTGGACAGCCTCTTCGCTGCCACCGGCAAACCCTTCAAAACCGAAGAAGTCTGCCTCGACATCGACAACACCCGCGACCTCAAAAACGCCATTCACATGGGCAAACCTCGCCGTAGCTGGATGCTCACCAGCACCAGCAATGAGCGTGACCGCCCCAGCCTCAGTCTGCCGCGCATCCAGGCCGTGGGCGATGTTTTGAGCGCCTTCGGATGGCGCGGTGCCCGCCAGGACCCCACCAGCGTCCGCGACGCCGCCCCGAACGTCCTCCAGCCCGCCATTTTGAGCAATGGCACCGTCGGTGTTTGGCTCACACGTCTCAGTGACGACCATGGCATCACGCAGATGGCCTTGAAGAAGCAAAGCGTCGAGCAACTCATCGAAAACATCTACCTGCAACTCCTCACCCGACGCCCCAGCGCCGAGGAAAAAGAGCTCTATGTGAAGCACCTCACGCCCGGCTACGACACGCGGATCTCGAAACTCGAAACCGTAAACTCTAAACCTCAGAGTACCCGCTCCCGAGAAAAATACGTCTCCTGGTCCAATCACCTCGACGGCGAAGCCACCACCGTCCGCATGGCCCAAGAAGCCGCCGCTCGCAAAGGCGACCCCGCCACCGACAAACTCGATCCCGCTTGGCGCCAGCGCCTCGAAGACATCCTCTGGGCCATGCTGAACGCACCGGAGTGGGCTTTCAGTCCCTAGGCCGCGTTTGAAAACCATCTAGAGATACCGAATACGCGCCAGAATGGTAGCCATCTCGCTCCGTCGAACCGACCGAAGGGAGATAGCCAGCCATAGGCTGCCCGGAGGGTGGAGCGAAGCGACAGCAAATGAGCAAAAGACTTTCGCTAACATGAAGGATATTTGGAGGCCGTGAACCGGTGAATATGCCATGCGTCCAGCTCATCTCGCGGAGCGAGATGGCCACTTTGCTTCGCCTGATCGTCACTGGCAGGTTTTCAAACTCGGCGCAGGCCGTCCATATGAGAGCCCTTTAAAATGCATCTGCGGCATCAAAGCCATGCTGAGACAGTATTTGGGTTATCAGACGCCGGAGTAGCTTTCCGATCGTTATGAATACCCAGCACGACGTCCTCATCATCGGCGGTGGCCCAGCGGGCTGCAGCACCGCAGCCATCCTCGCAGAATTCGGTCACCGCGTGCTCGTCATCGAGCGGGAGAAATTCCCACGCTACCACATCGGCGAATCGCTCATTCCCTTCACCTTTGGTCCCCTGGAGCGTCTCGGCCTCATCCCCACGATGAAGCAGAGCCACTTCACCAAAAAGTACAGCGTCAGCTTTGTGCAGCCAGACGGCAAAAAGTCGCAGCCCTTTTACTTCTTCAACCGCTACGACCGCGAGACCATCGCCCAGACATGGCAGGTGCTGCGCTCCGAATTCGATCTCATGCTCATGAACCACGCCCGCTCCAAAGGGGTCGTCGTGCGTGAGGAGACCACCGTCACCCAGCTCCTCAAAGACGACAGCGGCAAAGTCATCGGCGTCGCCGTGCAGAACAAAGACGGCAGCAAGGAGCACCTCCTCGCCAAGCTCGTCATCGACGCCTCCGGCAAAGAAGCTTTCTCCACCCTGCGCGAAGGCTGGCGTGTCAAAGACCCCTACCTCAACAAAGTCGCCGTCTGGACCTACTACAAAGGCTCCAAACGCGAGCCCGGCATCGACGAAGGAGCCACCACCATCGCCTTTGTGCCGGACAAAGGCTGGTTTTGGCACATCCCCATGCACGACGACATGGTCAGCGTCGGCGTGGTCGCCGAAGGCAAGTACTTGAGCCGCGACGGTATCAAAGATCCGAAAAAAATGTTCGAGCGTGAAATCAGCGAGAACAAATGGATCGAAGACCACCTCTCCCAGGGCAGCTCCACCGGCCAATATTGGATCACCAGCGAGTACAGCTTCCATTCGAAATACGGAGCCTCCCCAGGACTTCTCCTCGTCGGTGATGCCTACGCCTTCCTCGACCCCGTCTTCAGCAGTGGCGTCATGCTGGCGCTGAAAAGCGGCGTCATCGCTGGCGAGGCCGTCCACGCGGCCCTCCAGGCCAACGACGTCTCCCCAGAGCGCTTCGCAGAGTACAGTCGCCTCATGCGTGAAGGCGTCGAAAACATGCGCAAGCTCGTCTATGCCTTCTACAACCCGAATTTCTCCTTCAAAGACGTCGTGATGAAGTATCCCGACGCTGGTGCCGAAATCACCGACTGCCTCAGCGGCGACGTGAATAAGGACTACTCCAGCCTTTGGGCCAAAATCCGCGAATTCGCCCCCATCCCCGACGAGCTGCCCTACGGCATGCCGATGGCTGCTTGAAAAAAACGTCCTCCCGCCACAGTCTTTTTGCTTGACCGAGGATAAGGAATTTGGTTACCTCGTAAATGATCGCGAGTCAGCTAGGTCGGCCCATCCTCTCTTATTTCCTCGCATGGGTCGTCTTGGTGGCGGCATCCCTGGGACGTGCGGCACCTTATGAGTGGACCTGGGTGGCTGGCAGCAGCACGGCTGGGCTGCCGGAGGTCTATGGAACGAAAGGCGTGGCCGCGCTCGGCAATAGGCCCGCTGATGGTGGAGTGAGCGGGCGGGACAGCACGGGAAAGGTCTGGCTCTATTCAAACAACAACGTCTGGCGGTATGATCCCGCCACGGGCTTCTGGACGTGGCTGAATGGCGAAGGAGCGGGTGTGCCTGCCGCAAACTGGGGAACAAAGGGGGTGGAAGCACCGACGAATCATCCCGGTTCTCGAATACTCGCCATCATGGCATGGGATCAAAGTGGCAGGCTCTGGCTGTATGGCGGAGCCAGGGCCGACATCAACGGTCAGACTGGCGATTTGAATGACCTGTGGCGCTACGATGGCAACACGAATCAATGGACGTGGATGACCGGAGGCAATGTGCGCTTCAGTTTCAGCGGCACCTACGGCACGCGGAATGTGGCCGCAGCTTCGAACCATCCTGGAGCGCGAAACAGTGCTGCTGCCACGGTGGACGCGCAGGGGCGCTTTCTTTTTTTCGGAGGCAATGGCCAAGCTCCCATGGCGGATCTCTGGCGTTACGACCCGACGACGAATTGGTGGACCTGGATCGGAGGTAGTTCGAGTACACTTGTGATCGGTGTTTATGGGACACAGGGAGTGCCCTCGACGTCGAACCGCATCGGCTCCCGGCGTCATGGGACGACGCTTTGGACACGCGAGGATGGCACGGTCTGGTTGTTCGGCGGTTTTGGGTTCGATAGCAATTCGAGCATGTTTGAGATGCCGCAGAATGACTTGTGGCGCTTTCAGCCGGCCACGAATGAATGGACGTGGATGGCGGGATCATCGCTGGGAAACTTCACCACCAACATGAATGGCTGGCGTGGCACCTACGGCACCAAGGGCGTCGAAGCCGCGGCGAACACGCCAGGCTCACGCGTGCATGCCGGAGGTGTTGTTGATGCTCAGGGACAGCTTTGGCTCATCGGTGGCAACGGTCTGGATGCGGTGGAGCCGCAATCAACGGGCAATTTGAACGATGTGTGGCGCTTCTCGCCGCAGACCGGCCAGTGGGCCTGGATGGCCGGCTCGGACCTGCGTGGTCAAGCGGCGGTGTTTGGCACCCTGGGCGTGCCAGCGCCTGCGAACACGCCGTTTGCCCGGACTTACAACAACCCAGCCCTGTGGCACGATCCCAGCGGCAGCTTGCGCTTCATCGGCGGTGGCGGCACAGCGGATATTTGGAGCTTTGAGCTGCCCGTGGCTCCGGAAATCCGTGTGACGCGGGGCGTGGCGGATGTCGTGGATGGATTAGCCCTTCAGGTGACAGACGCGCCCTCCGGCGGCTCCTCGCAGACGGTGCTCACGATCACGAATACCGGCACCTCCGCGCTCACAAGTATTGCTGCCTCTCTGTCGGGCACCCATGCGGCGGAATACAGCCTGACGGGGCCGGCGGTGACCACGCTGGCAGCGGGTGAGAGCACCACGATCACGATTGCCTTCACGCCAGCGGCGGCCGGGCAGCGCACGGCGGCGCTCAGCATCACTTCCAATGACACGGATGAGAACCCTTACGACATCGCTTTGAGCGGCATCTATGCCTCACCCGAAATCGCGGTGGAGCAGCCAGTCGGCACAAACCTGACCGATGGCAGCGGCAGCCTCTCTCTGCCGACGACGAATGTGGGCAGCAGCAGCGCGGCCACCACCTTCACCATCCGCAATACCGGCAGCGCCGATCTCAGCGGCATCAGCATCACCAAGGATGGCTCCCACCCGGGTGATTTCAGCGTTTCCACGCCACCGGCGACTATCGCTCCAGGCGGCAGCGCCACATTCACGGTCACGTTCAGTCCCGCTTTGGGCGGCACACGCACCTCGGCCATACACATCACCAGCAATGACGCGGATGAGAATCCCTTCGACATCAGCCTCACGGCCACTGGCAATGGTCCTGAGATCGGCGTCGAGTATCCGACGAGCACGCCGCTCGTGGACGGAGTCTCCAGCGTCACCCTGCCAGCCACCAACGTCGGCAGCAGCAGCACCGTACAGACCTTCACCGTGCGAAACACCGGTAATACCTCGCTCACCGGCATCAGCATCACCAAGGACGGCGCGAACAGCGCGGAGTTCACCGTGAGCACGCCGGTGACGAGCATCTCGGCGGGGTCGAGTGCCACTTTCACCGTCACGTTTTCACCAATAGGTGCGGGAGGAGCCCGAACGGCTGCCATCCACATCGCCAGCAATGATTTCGATGAGAACCCCTTCGACATCACTCTTAACGCCACAGCGAATGCGCCGGAGATCGTGGTGGAGCAGCCTGTGGGCAGCGGTTTGACGGATGGAGCGGCCACTTTGACCTTCCTGACCACCAACGTGAGTTCGACTAGCGCCGCCACCACGGTGACGATCCGCAATACCGGGACCGGACCGCTTACGGGCATCAGTCTTTCCAAAACGGGCACCAGCAGCGCGGAGTTCAATGTGAGCACACCTGTGACGAGTCTGGCTGCGGGAGCCAGCACCACCTTCACGATTACCTTCGCTCCGGCAGCGGGAGGCACCCGCACGGCTGCGCTGCTCATCGCAAGCAATGACTTGGACGAGAATCCCTTCGACATCACACTCACTGGCACCGGTAATGCGCCGGAGATCGAAATCGAGCAGCCGGTCGGCACCGTGTTGGTCGATGGCGTCTCCACCGTGACGCTGCCAGCGGCCGGCGTCGGCGCAACGAGCACGCAAAGCACCTTTACCGTGCGAAACCTGGGCATTGCGCCTCTGACGGGCTTCAGCATCACCAAGGACGGAACGAACAGCGCGGACTTCTCCGTGTCGTCTCCCGGAACGAGCATCGCCCGAGGCGAATCCGCCATTTTTAATGTCACCTTCGCTCCGTCAGCTGTCGGCACCCGGACAGCGGCGATTCATTTTTTCAGCAATGACAGCAACGAGAGCCCCTTCGACATCGCACTGACCGGCCAGGGGCTCACGCCACCTCCGGGCGCGGTGGATTTGAGCTCTCCAATCAACAGTCTATTCCCCCAAGTCGCCTGCATGCAGCCTGACGGCAAGATCCTGCTCGGTGGCGGATTTTCTTCCGTGCTTGGCACTCCGCGCAACAGGCTGGCCCGTTTAAATGCGAATGAGACACTGGACTTCGGTTTTGATCCCGGGGCCAACAATTCTGTGACCGCGCTAACGGTACAGATGGATGGCAAGATACTCGTGGGAGGTAGTTTCCCCCAGATCGCAGGAGCCAGCCGCAATTACTTGGCAAGACTGAACCCGGACGGAAGCCTGGATAGCGCCTTTGATCCTGGCGTGAATGGCGATGTATGGAGCCTCACCCTTCAGCGGGATGGGAAGGTAATCATCGCGGGCAGTTTCAATGCTGTGGCAGGTACGACGAGGAACTACATGGCGCGGCTAAACGCCGATGGCAGCCTGGACACCACGTTTAATCCAAGCCCGAGTGGCGATGTCTTCGTCACCCGTGTGCTGCCCGACGGCAAAATCTATGCTGGCGGGTATTTTGGCACCATTGGAGGACTCGGACGACTTTATCTTGCCCGCCTCAATCCTGACGGCACTGCCGACCCGGCTTTCAACGCCAATGTGAACTCATATGTGATTGATATCGCCCCGCTTCCACAGGGGAAGGTCATGATTGGCGGCTATTTTAGTTTAGCTGGTGGTGCTTCACGGGCAAGGATTGCGCGTCTTGAGGCAAACGGCAGTGCGGACCCAGCCTTCACTATCGGGACTGGAGGTGGCTACAACTATGTGTTGTCCCTGCTCCCGCAGGCGGATGGCAAGGTCATCGTGAGTGGCGAGTTTGCATCCATCGGAGTCCATGCCCGGAGCAACATCGGGCGGGTGAATCCGGACAACACGGTGGACCTCACTTTCAATCCCAACCCGCAGTACGGCACGAGCACCCCCTTGCTGCTCAAAAGCGGGCAGTTGTTCATCTCCGGCGACTTCCCCGCCAGGTCAGGACTGGTCAGGCTGATTAACGACCCGGCGACAGAGTCGCTGGTCATCGACAGCACGAGCAAGGTCCGATGGCTGCGCAGCGGTTCCTCGCCGGAGGCCAACTCAGCGAGCTTTGAGCTTTCCAGCAACGGGGGAGCGACCTGGCAGCCTCTCGGATACGGTGAACGCATCAATGGCGGATGGGAGATCAATGCGCTCTCGCTGCCAGCCAGCGGCCAGATCCGTGCCCGTGCTTACTATACGGTGAGCGGTTATCAGAAAACATCCGGCAGCATGGCGCAAACCCTACAGTCTTACTCCGGTGCTGTGGACAAACCAGAGATTGCTCTCGAACAGCCTGCTTCGGCTAATTTGCTCGATGGCGGCAGTCGTCACTTTGGAGATGTCCTGGTAGGGACCACAAGTGAGATGGTCTTCACGCTCAAGAACACGGGCAACACCCCGTTGACCGGCCTTTCGCTCACCAAGGACGGACCGGAAGCTGCTCAGTACACGGTCAGCGCCATCCCCACATCGCTAGCGGCGCAGAGCAGTACGACGTTCACGGTGACTTTTGCTCCGACAGGCACTGGAGCACCCAGCGCCGCCATCCACATCGCCAGCAATGATGAAGATGAGAATCCGTTTGATCTGACGCTCTCTGGCTTCGGACTCAGTCCTGAGATCAGCGTGGAGAATTCTTTTGGCGCATTGCTCAATGACGGCGTTTCCACGATCAACCTGCCAACGACCAGCGTCGGCAGCAACAGCGCCGCGCAGACCCTTACTATCGTCAACATGGGGACCGCGCCGCTCACGGGCATCAGTATCACCAAGGACGGTGCGAACGGTGCCGAATTCACTGTCAGCACGCCGGTGACGAGCCTCGCCGTGGGCGCGGCAGCGACCTTCACCGTCGCGTTCTCTCCCACAGGCAGCGGCGGAGCCAGATCAGCGGCCATCCACATCGCCAGCAGCGATTTGGACGAAAACCCGTTCACCATCGCACTCACGGGCACGGCCAATGCGCCGGAGATCGAGGTGGAGCAGCCTGCGGGCAGCGGACTCGTCGATGGCGCGAGCACCGTGGACTACGGCCCGGTGCTCGTCGGCAGCAATTTGGTCCGCACCTTCACGATTCGGAATTCGGGTGCCCTGACGCTCTCAGGGCTGAGTTTGAGCAAAGCGGGTACCGACAGTGCGAATTTCACCCTCGGCTCGCTTTCTGTATCCAGCTTGGCCGCTGGGGCTACCACGACCTTCACCGTGACTTTTGCGCCAGGGGCTACCGTAACACGAAATGCCATCGTGCGTGTCGCGAGCAATGATTTCGATGAAAACCCCTTCGACATCGCCGTGACCGGTGTCGGCGTGGTGCCTGAGATCGCCATCGAGCAGCCGGTGGGCACGAATCTGACCGATGGAGTCTCCACAGTCACTTATGGAGCCGTGAATGTGGGCGGGAACGTCACGCAGTCCTTCACCGTGCGGAACACCGGCGCTTCTGCGCTCACCGGCCTCGCTTTGAGCAAAGCGGGCACCAATACGGCTGACTTCACGCTCGGCACCCTCAGCGTCACCACGCTGAATCCTGGCGAGAGCACGGCGTTCGATGTCACCTTCGCCCCGCAGGCCTATGGCAGCCGCAGCGCCATCCTGCGAGTGGCCAGCAGTGATGCAGATGAAAACCCTTTCGACATCACACTCACCGGAACCGGACTCGCCACCGAGATCGTGGTGGAGCAGCCCGTAGGGACGAATGTCGGCGATGGTGGCAGTAGGAGCTTCGGCTCCGTGTTGCTCGGTGGCAGCGCCAGTTTGAGCTTTACCATCAAAAACATCGGCAACATCGACCTGACCGACCTCAGCATCACCAAGGATGGAGCAAATGCCGAGGAGTTCACGATCACTGCCTCACCCACCGCTCCGGTGTCCGGCCCCTCCGGCAGCACGACCTTCACAGTGCAATTCACGCCCACCGCGCTCGGTTTGCGGTCAGCGGCCATCCACATCGCCAGCAATGACATAGATGAGAGTCCCTTTGACATCCTGCTCACTGGCACCGGCACCTCGCCAGAGATCGTGGTCGAGTATCCGGCTGGCACCGGCTTGCAGGACGGCGTTTCGGTCATCAGCCTGCCTACCACGAATGTCGCCAGCCTCAGCAACATCACCGTTACCCTGCGCAATACCGGCACCGCCACGCTCACCGGCATCAGCATCAGTAAAGATGGCGATCACAGCAGTGACTTCGGCGTCTCCACCCCGGCCACGGTGCTGAATGCAGGCTCCAGCGCCACCTTCAGCGTGAGCTTTACGCCCACCGCCCTCGGCACACGCAGCGCCGCCATTCACATCTCCAGCAGTGACTTGGATGAAAATCCCTTCGACATCGTCCTCACCGGCACCGGCACCTCGCCCGAGGTCGAGATCGAGCATCCGGCAGGCGTGGGCCTCGTCGATGGCGTTTCCAGCATCGACTATGGTCCCCTGCTCGTCGGCTCCACACAGGTGAAAACCTTCACCGTGCGCAACACCGGCACCAGCAGCCTCACCAGCCTCGCCTTGAGCAAAACCGGCACGAACAGCAGCCTCTTCACGCTTTCCAGCCTGAGCACCACCACGCTTGCCATCGGAGCCAGCACCACCTTCACCGTCACCTACGCTCCGAACGCCGTCGCGGCTCACGGCGCCACCATCCGCCTCTCCAGCAATGATTTGGATGAAAGCCCCTTCGACATCGCTGTGACCGGCAGCGGCATCGCGCCAGAGATCGCCATCGAGGCGCCGGTGGGCACCAATCTCATCGACAACGGCTCCACCATCACCTTCCCAGCCACCGTGGCAGGCAGCAGCAGCGATCCCGTCATCTTCACCGTGAGGAACACCGGCAGCGCCCCGCTCGCCGGCCTAGCTTTGTCCAAAGTGGGCACGAACACTGCGGACTTCCTCCTCGGCACGCTAGGAGCCACTTCCCTGGCACCCACCGAGAGCACCACCTTCACCGTCATCTTCTCCCCCACCGCGGGCGGCACACGCAGCGCCACGCTCCGCGTCGCCAGCAATGACACCGATGAAAATCCCTTCGACATCGCCCTCAGCGGCACCGCCACCGCTCCGACAATCTCCATCGAGCAACCTGCGAACTTCGCCCTCACCAGCGGCAGCTCCGTGATCGACTTTGGCGAGCTACCACCCGGCTCCCCCATCGGTCGCTCCTTCCGCATTCGGAACACCGGCACCGCACCGCTCACCAATCTCGTTTTGACCAAAGCCGGAGCCAATCCAGGCGACTTCAGCATCGGCACACCTGCTACCACCACCATCGCCCCAGGAGCCTTCACCACCGTCTCCGTCATCTTCAATCCGGTCGATGGAGGCTATCGTAGCGCCATCCTCAACATCGCCAGCAATGCGACAAACGTGAGTAACTTTATCGTGAATCTGACCGGTGCTGGACTGGGGCCGGAAATAGTGGTCACAACCTCGGTGCCTTACACGACGCTCAATTTGGTGGATGGCGACTACCAACTGGACTTGCTCCACTGCGCTGTCGGGGATTCCAATTACCACACGGTCATCATCAGGAATGATGGCCTGCTCGACTTAACAAATCTGGCAATCACCTTTACAGGAACTGCCAGCACCGAGTTTTCCGTTCCCGCGCTGACCACGACTACGCTTGCTCCAGGACAAAGCACGGCCATCTACATCTACTTTAATCCTCTTATTGTCGGTGAGCGGTTGGCGACAATTCACATCGCCAGTAATGATTACAGCGAGTCATCTTTTGAAATCGGGCTTAAAGGCACTGGTTTGACCAGATACTATGCCTGGAGCCTCCAATACTTTGGATTCTGGTGGCCAGGTTATCCTCCGTTTTTATTAGGAGAATATGAAGACCACCAAGACCCCGATGGCGACGGCATCACCAACCTCATGGAATTCGCCACCGGCCAGCATCCGCTCAACAGCACCACACCAGTGCAGAGCTTCACCCGCGGCACCGGCGGCGAGTGCATCTTCACCTACCAGCGATCCAAAGCCGCTGTGGCTGACGGCCTCCTTTTCACCGTTCAGCACAATGCCACTCTCGATCCCGCCGGCTGGAGCAGCCTTGGCGTGACCGAAACCATCCTCAGCGACGACGGCACCCTGGAAACCGTGCAGGCCACCATCCCCGCTCCGACAGGCAGCGCCTGCTTCACACGGCTGCGGGTGCAGCGCCCGTGAGCTTCACTCCAGCTTCCAAATCGCCTGCCGTAGCACGGCGTGCGGGTGCTCCTTCATCTTTTCATACCACACCGTGAGCAGTCGGCCGTCGCCGAGCTCCACGGTGCTCGGGTAGCCGAGATCACCGCCCGCGCCGTCGCCGCTAAGGATCATGGCGTCGCTCCAAGTCTGGCCGTTGTCGGTGCTGAGGCGGGCTTGGTTGCCAAACGGTGGCCGCCGATGCCCGTAGGTCATGAGAAGGCGTCCATCGCGCAATTTCAGCAGGTGACTGGGCAATCCCCACACACCGATGCTGTGCGGCAGGCTCCAGGTCTTGCCGCCATCTTTGGATTCGCTTTGCAGCGTCTCGCCTTTGTTCGCGGTGTTGTGATTGCGGATCTGCGCAATGATCGTGCCATCCGCAGCCTCCACGGCATGCAGTTCGTGCAGACCCTTTGGCACTTCATCACCGGGGCGGGTGGGGATTTCGGAGAGCCATTGCCACGTCAGGCCATCGTCCTTGGATTCTGCCGCGCCGATCTTCTTTTCGCCGGTCCAAAGCTGCTTGCCGAGGTAGAGCAGGCGCCCGTCCTTGAGCTGGATGGGGCCATGCGGGCTGTTCACGACCGTCGGGATGCGCGGGGACCACGTTTTGCCTCCATCGGTGCTGCGGATGATCCATTCGCCGAGTTCCGCTTTTCGCTCCTCGTCATTCAGACGCTCATGCGCGGCCTTCCAGCGTGCGAAACGCTCCGGCGGCATCGCTTTCGAGACCCAGCCTTTGTCCGTTTGCTCCGCCATCATCGTCGCTTTTTTAAAACTGTCCTCATAGGCCAGTGAAGTGAACGTGGTGACCAAAAGGGTGCCCTTGGCCGTTTCCAGCACACCGGAGTCGCGGTCGTCCGTGGCGCTATCGAGCAGCACACGCGGGAAAGTCCACGTTTTGCCATCATCGCGTGAAGTCATCGCGCAAACCTGCCCAAACGGGCACACATGCGATTCGCGCCCACCGGACCACGACAGCCAAAGCTCGCCATTCGCCCTCCGCGCCACTGTCGGCCAGCCGTGATAGAGATCGAGCTGCGGTGAGATGACCTTCGTTTCGAGCACTTTGGCCTGCGGAGCAGCGGCCTGGGCAAACAATGGAAAAGCAAGAAAGGCGAGTAGGGATCGAGGAGTCATGACCTGACTACTACGCTTCAGGCTAGGATGTCCTTCACCACCTTCGTCGGCTCCACGCCAGTGAGTTTGAAGTCGAGACCCTGCGCACGAAAGGTGAAGCGCTCGTGATCAATGCCGAGCTGATGCATCACCGTCGCGTGCAGATCACGCACATGCACCGGATTCTCGGCCACGTTGTAGCTGAAGTCGTCCGTCGCGCCGTAGGTGGTGCCGGGTTTGATGCCGCCGCCGGCCATCCACATGGTGAAGCAGCGCGGATGATGATCGCGACCCGCCTCCGGGCTGTCCCACTTGCCTTGACCCGCGACACCGCGACCGAATTCGCCGCCCCAGAGCACCAGCGTCTCGTCGAGCAGGCCGCGTTGCTTCAAATCTTTGATGAGCGCCGCGCTCGGCTGATCCGTGTCACGACAACGCGCGGTGCACCAGCTAGGCAAGCGGCTGTGATGATCCCAATCGGGATGGAAAAGCTGGATGAAGCGCACACCGCGCTCCGCGAGCCTCCGCGCGAGGATGCAATTCGCCGCGTAACTGCCCGCACGCCGCGAATCGGGCCCATACATCTCGAAAACATGATCCGGCTCGTCGCTAAGGTCAGTCAGCTCCGGCACGCTCGCCTGCATGCGATAGGCCATTTCATACTGGCGGATGCGTGTCGTGATTTCCGGGTCCTGCGTTTGCTCAAATCGCATCTGATTCAGCTCCGCCAGCCCATCCAGCATCCCTCGGCGCAAATGACGCGGCAGGCCGTCGGGATCGGTCAGATACAAAACCGGGTCCTTTGAGTTCCGCAGCTTCACACCTTGATAACGGCTGGGCAGAAAGCCACTGCCCCAGTAGTGATCGTAGAGCGGCTGATCGCTCGGGCGCTGCATCTTCGAGATGAGCACGAGGTAGTCCGGCAGGTTGCGATTCACGCTGCCGAGGCCGTAGCTGATCCACGCGCCCATGCTCGGCCGTCCGGGAAGCTGATGACCGGTCAAAAACTGCGTCATCGCCGGTGCGTGATTGATTTGATCGGTCGTCATCGACTTGATGAAGCACAAGTCATCCGCCACGCCCTGCAAATGCGGCAACCACTCGCTAACCGTCGCGCCGCTCTGGCCGCACTTCGCAAATTTCGTGATGCCCGGCAGGATGAGTTGCTTCTGGTTCGCCGTCATCGTCGTGAGCCGCTGCCCCTGGCGCACGCTTTCCGGCAGTTCCTTGCCCGCCCATTGCATCAGGCCCGGCTTGTGATCAAACAGCTCGATCTGCGACGGGCCGCCCGATTGCGTGAGGAAGATGACCCGCTTCGCCTTCGGCGCAAAATGCGGCAGCGATGGCAAGCCGAGCGTTTCCTGCCCCATCGCCTGCAGCGCAATCGCGCCGACAGAAACGCCGGTGCATTGGCCGAGGAAATACCTTCGGGAACGTTCAACTTCCAACATCGAACGTTCAACGTTCAAAGCTGAGAAGGAGCTGGGCGTGGTTTGCATGCGGTTTGGCAGTTGAACGTTGGAAGTTCGATGTTGGAAGTTTCTTGGTTCGATGTTGGGCGTTACTTCTGTTTGCTCTGCGCCGTCCGAATGCTGGCGAAGAAAATCCGAACCAGCTCATCCGTCTCCTGAAGCAGACGTTTGTTTTCCTCAAGGTCACGCGTGAGCGGCACCCGCTGCGACACTTTGAGCCAGCGCACCGTTTCTCGCAGTTCTTTGTGAGCCACGCGCATCTTGTGAACGAAATCCTTGTTCGACTCCGCAGCCTGAGCCTCTCCGTGATGTGCCATGGGTGCTGTTCCTGAACGCAAAAGCTGGCCGCTTACGTGCCTCCCCGCCTCCGTCTTGAACATCTGATCCACAAAGCGGATCACATCGACCGCAAAATCCAGCAACCGTTCTTCCAGATCATACTTTTGCTGTTTGTTCTGAGTTGGAGTCGTTGTCCTCATCGTTGGCATGTGGTGTTAGTTTGGTTTGGGTTCTGAACTTGAACGTTGAGCGTTGGACGTTCGATGTTGAACGTTCCTCACGCTTCGCGATGCAGTTTGTAAGGATACACATTTCCGCTGTTCCACTGGCACACATACAGGTCGCCCTGCGTGTCCACGCAGACGTCGTGGCAGTTGTTGAAAACCGGTTGGTCTTGCAGCAGCACTTTGAGGCTGCCGTTTTCATACTCGGTTGCGTGACCGCCGGGGTTGGAGATCACTTTGTCGTTCGCGTCCAGGATGGTCACAAAGCCACGGCTCTGCCACATGCGGTAGTCGTTGGGTTTCGCGCCAAAGCAGACGCCGGAATACAGATTCGTGCCGTGGATGACCGGGCGGCTCACATAGGCACCGGGCAGATACACGCCGCGCACATGCGTGCCATCGAGCTTGAACCAGTTGAACTCGTTGCGGACGCGTTCGGTGACGACGAGCAGCGGCTCGCCGCCACGCGAGTCGATGGCGACACCATGCGCCTGCATGAACTTGCCCGGATTCGTCGGCTGCGTGCTCTTGCCGCCGAACTTGGAGATGAATTTGCCGTCCTTGTCGAAGCGCAGCACGTATTGCGAGCCGTAACCATCCGCAACGTAGATGTCGCCATTCGGTGCCACAGCGCTTTCGGTCGGCGCATAGGCCTCGCTCGGCTTGTAGATGCCTGCTTTGACCGCGTGAGGCAGTTCGAGCACGATCTGGCCATCGAGTGTGGCCTTCAATACGCGCCCGCTCGTATCGCAGATGTAGAGATGACCATCGTGGAAGGTCAATCCGTGCGCACCACTCATGCCGAGCGTCCACTGGCCGAGCAGAGCGCCCTTCACGTCGTAGATGAGCACATTGTTCTGCTTGTGATTCGTGAGCAGGAACAAGCGACCATCCGGCACCTGCACCATCTCATGGCAATCCTTCACCGGCGTCTTTGCCGCGTCCGCCTGGCTCCACAGCTTGTCCACGCGATAACGATGCGTGCCATGGCCGATGATCGCGCCGTGAAACTCGGGCGCGGTTTTGGCGAACGTTTTCACGAATGGAGCCGCGAGCACGGCGGTGGCGATAAAATGGCGGCGGGTGGGCTTATTCATGCGTGATGGCTTCGTCGAGGTTGAAGACCAGAGTGGCCACGAGGGTGTGCGCGGCCAGTTCGGGTGTGGTTTGGAGTTTGCGGGCGTCTTCGGGATGCTGGCGGTAATGATTCAAGGCGCGGTCGAGTTCGCGTTGCAGCACAGCGAGCTCATTCGTCTTCGGTTCGCGGTTCAAAATGGCTTCGTAGAGCTTGGTGAGCCGTTCTTCCGGCTTTGCGGCCAGCAGACGCTTCGCGAGCGCTTGCGAGGCTTCTTTTATCGTTTCGTCATTGAGCAGCGTCAGGGCCTGCAACGGCGTGTTCGTTCGATTCATGCCCACCTCGCACACGCGCCGCTGTGCGCTATCAAAGAGAAACGTCGGCGCGATGCTGCGACGCCAGAAGGCATACAACGTGCGGCGATACTGCGCCGCGCCCTGGCTCGGCTCGTAAGTGAAGCGACCCATGAAAATCTCCTCCCACACGCCCTCCGGCTGATGCGGCCGCACTGGTGGTCCGCCGGGGGCAGGATTCAGCAAACCGGAGGAAGCGAGCGCGGCATCGCGGATCATCCACGCAGGCAGGCGGAAGCGCGGGCCTCTCGACAAAAGAAGATTGGTCGGATCAGACGGGTCGGTCCGATCAGAGCTCTGCTGATACGTTTCACTCGTCACAATGGTCTTGATGAGGCGCTTCACATCCCAGCCGCATTCCATAAAATCGACGGCGAGCCAGTCGAGCAGTTCGGGATGCGTGGGGCGCTGGCCTTGGAGGCCGAAATCATCTGGTGTGCGGACCAAACCGGCACCGAAAAGCATCTGCCACACTTGATTGACGAAGACGCGGGCCGTGAGCGGGTTGTCCTTCGACGTGATCCACTTGGCGAGGCCAATGCGGTCCTTCGCGAGACCTTCCGGCCACGGCGCGATGGCCGCAGGCACGCCACGCGGCACCAGCTCGCCTTTTTTGTCCCAAACACCGCGCAGCAGCACGTGCGTGTCGCGTGGCTCCTTGCGCTCGGCGAGCACCATGACGTTCAGTTTGCCTGCGGCGGTCTGCACTTCCTTGAGCTGCGCATTCGCACGATCCAGCGAGGCCTTCGCGAGTTGATACGGCTCATGATCCTCCAAAAACTGCGCCATGAGCTTTACGCGGTCGATTTCGCCCTTCGCGAGCTTTTCGAGCGGCGTGGGGCCGATTTCGCGCACAGCGGGGCCAGCCTGATCCGTCGCGGAAAGCCGGAATTTCGCGATGTTGGCATCGCCATTCGTCGAACGATGTCGCAGCTCGCAAATCAGCTCCTCATCGCTTTCGAGCACCAGCGGCTCGGCGAGACCGTAAAGCGCGATGTGAGGCTGATCTTTGGGAAACCCCTTCGTGGTCCACCCGTTGCGCGGATCATCATCGAGCGTGCCTTTCACGTCGCCATACTCGCGGGCCTTGCCTTCGGTCTTCGTGTCGGACACAGCGCTTTTGACGGCAATGTCGCGGATCTGCGAGCTGCCTTTGCGGCGCACCTGCACCTTGATGTCGGTGAGGATGAACTCGCCTGACTTGCCACGCGAAAGCACGCCGCCTTGCGGCAGCACTTCGAGCTTCAAACCGGTGAGGCGTGGCAGTTTGGGGCTCGCGATGAGCCGGTAGTCATCCTGCTTCGGATTCGGGCCGCTGGCGGTGACGATGCCGTCCTTCGTTTGAGCGAGCTTCGTGCCCTCCTGCGACTCCACGGAGCCCAAGATGATCTTCCAGGCGCTGTGATCCGGCTTCACCTGTTTTTGCTGCTGCTCCAACCACTTCGCGAAGGGCTTTTCCGCGTCGGCCTTGGCCTTCGCTTCGATGGGTTTGCGTGCCTCGACGAGCTTTTGCGATTCCTCGACGGCTCGCTTGGAGTGGGGTGATTGGTAGGGCAGGTAGGGCTTCGCATTCGTGCCCGCCGCGCCGTCCTCGTCGATGCTGTTGAAGAAGGCATTGAGTGCGTAGTAATCATGATGCGAGATGGGATCAAACTTGTGCGAATGGCACTGCGTGCAGCCAAGCGTGAGCCCGAGCCAGGTGGTGCCCATCGTGTTCACGCGGTCGATGACGTAGTCGATGCGGCTTTCCTCCTTGTCGCGACCACCTTCGCCATTCGTCATGTGATTGCGATGGAAGCACGTGGCGATTTTTTGCTCCGGCGTGGCATTGGGAAGCAAATCCCCTGCGAATTGTTCCAGAGTGAACTGGTCTAAGGGCTTGTTCGCATTGAAGGACTCGACGACGTAGTCCCGCCAAGGCCAGTTCGTGCGTGTGGCATCGGATTGGAAGCCATCTGTATCGGAGTAGCGCCCGGCATCCAGCCAGAACATCGCCATGCGTTCGCCGTAGTGTGGGGAGGCGAGGAGCTTATCAATCCAAGTGCTCCGTGCTGAGTGCTCAGTGCTCAGTTTTTCTGAAGACTGAGCACTGGGCACTGAGAACTGAGCACTCGGTGGTAACCCCGTGATGTCGAACGCCAGCCTCCGCCTCAAAGTATGCTCCGGAGCCCGTGGCGAGAGCTTCAGGCCTTCCTTCGCGAGGCGTGCTTTCACGAAGAAATCCACGGGATGGCCTTCGGTCTTGGCTTTGACGGGTTTTTCGAAGGACCAGTGTTTGCCCCAGGCAGCGCCTTCTTTGATCCAGCGCTGCAAAAGGGCGGCATGCTCGGCTTTGAGCTTTGGTTTGTGAGACTTCGGCGGTGGCATCACCTCATCGGGATCGTCGGTGAGGATGCGGTTGATGAATTCGCCGGACTTCAGCACCTCGCGGGTACCTTCTTGAGTATCGAGACGGAGATCGGCTTTGCGATGGCCGGCATCTTGCCCGTGGCAGCTCAGGCAGTTGTCAGAAAGCAGCGGCAGCACTTCGCGACTGAAGCTCACCGGCTCCGCGAGAGCGGCGGTGGTCAGGGCGAATGGAAAAAGCAGGCGGAGTAGCATCGCAGCATCTTACGCGGGCGGAGATGCAGGGTGCAGGCATCCGCTATGGATAATCCTGATATTTTCGCGGAGTCGGGGGCGTTGCACCCACCGACCATGACCTTCACCCGCCGACTCCTTCTCAAGATCGCTCCGTTTCTCTTTGTGCGCGGCTCCGCGAGCGCCACTGACAATCCGCAGCCCTTTGGCGCGGAGTTTCCGAATCTCGAGTCGCTGACGACAGGTGAGTGGTGGACGAAAAATGCTGCCGCAGCGGTGAAGAATGAGAAAAAGAAGGCAAAGGGCAAAGGCGGTGGTGCCACGCCGCCGCCTTCCATGGATGTGCCGCGTGATGAGGTGGTGTGCTTTGCCTATTACACGCATCAAAACGGCGTGCTGAAGATGAGTGCGCAGCTTTTCCCGCTGAAGCCGGGCGAGGAGCGTGTGGCGAGGCTGGAGCTCAAACAGGATGATGGCACATGGAAAGAGGTCGCGAAGGGCGAGGTGCATTATCCGGGCTGGGATGCGCATTTCCGCGTCGAAGGCTGGGATGGCTCGAAGAACGTGGCCTACCGCGTGCGCCATGGCGAGAAGGCGATGTTTGAAGGCCTCATCCGCCGCGATCCGGTGGAGAAAAACGAAATCGTGATCGCGAACATGAGCTGCAACTCCAGCCGCACCATCGGCCCGCGCACGGAGATCATCGACAATCTGCGGGCGCAGGACCCGGACGTGCTGTTTTTCGGCGGTGATCAAACGTATCGACACACCGAGCACACGGCTGGATGGATCGAGTTCGGCCTGCAATTCCGCGACATCATCCGTGACAGGCCCACGGTGTGCATTCCCGATGATCACGACGTGGGCCACGGCAATCTGTGGGGCGAGGACGGCAAGCAATCGACCATCAGCGGCGATGCGGACGGCGGTTTTCGCTATCCGGTGGCTTATGTGAACCAGGTGCAGCGCCAGCAGTGCTGGCATCTACCGGATGGTTACGATCCGAAACCGGTGAACCGCGATGTCGGGGTCTATTTCACGCGCATGACGGTCGGCGGCATCGACTTCGCGATTCTCGAAGACCGGAAGTTCAAAAGCGGTCCTGCGGGCAAAATTCCGCAGATGGGGCCGCGTCCCGATCACATCAACGATCCGTCGTATGACCCGAAAACCATCGATTTGCCCGGTTTGGAGCTTTTGGGCAAACGACAGGAAAAATTCCTCCACGAGTGGGGCCAGGATTACAGCGGCGGCGCGGTGATGAAGTGCGTTTTGTCCGCCACGGCTTTCTGCGGGGCCGTTCACATGCATGGCGGTCGCGATCAGCGCCTGCTCGCCGACCTCGATTGCAATGGCTGGCCGCAAGCGGGTCGAAATCGAGCGTTGCGTGAGATTCGCCGAGCGTGGGCTCCGCATCTTTGCGGTGATCAGCATCTCGCGGTCGTCGTGAAGCATGGCATCGACGAGTTCGGCGATGGACCGTACGGTTTCACCAGCCCGGCGCTGGTGAACACGATCTACGGCCGCTGGTGGCATCCGCTCGACGAAAAGCCCGGCCCGAATCCCGTGCCCGCGAGCCCGCTGCCGTGGACGGGCGACTTCAAAGACGGCCTCGGCAACCGCATCGCCATGCTGGCCTACGCGAATCCGGAAGACATCCAGGATGAGAAAAAGCGTGCCGATGGCTACGGCCTCATCCGCTTCGACAAAACAACGCGGAAGATCACCTTTGAGTGCTGGCCACGCTTCTCCAAAGTCGCCGATGGCGACAAGGCGCAATTCCCCGGCTGGCCGATCACGATTGATCAAGACGCCAACGATGGTCGCAAGGTTCATGGGCACCTGCCTGCGCAGCTATTTGAAGGTGTGAGCAATCCCGTCGTACAAGTCATCGCGGAGGCCACGGGCGAGATTTTATACACCGTGCGAGTCCAAGGCGGCAGCTTCAAGCCGCGTGTGTATGCGCCGGGCAAATACACGATCAAAATGGGTCGCGACAAACCAGATACGGTGATCGCAAGCGGAGTGGAGGCCATGCCATGAAGAAGCTGAGCGCTGCTTTGATGTTTGGTTTATGCTGCATCCAAGTTTTCGCAGCTCGGCAGCCGAATGTGATCGTGATTCTCGCCGATGATCTCGGCTGGAGTGACACCTCGCTGTATGGAAAGACGGCGTTTTATCAGACGCCGAATGTGCAGCGGCTCGCGGCACGTGGGATGACGTTTTCACGGGCCTATTCGGCCAGTCCGCTGTGCTCACCCACACGGTCTGCGCTGCTGACGGGGCAGAGCCCAGCTCGCACGGGCATCACCATCCCAAACTGCCACATGCCGCAGGTCGTTTTGCAGGCGACGCCGGGTAAAAAGGCTCCGCCAGATCAAAAAGCCATCTCGCCCGATCCAGCGACGCGGCTGAAGACCGAATACCGCACGCTGGCCGAGACTCTGAAGGATGCGGGCTACGCGACGGCCCATTTTGGGAAATGGCACCTGGGGCCAGAGCCGTATTCGCCACTTCAGCAGGGATTTGATCTCGATCTGCCACATCATCCAGGGCCAGGGCCTGCGGGCAGCTTTGTCGCGCCGTGGAAGTTCGCCCACATGAAAGAAAAAAGCCCCGGTGAGCACATCGAGGACCGCATGGCCCAGGAGGCCACTGCATGGATGGAGCAGCATCGCGAGCGGCCTTTTTACATGAACTACTGGATGTTCAGCGTGCATGCGCCTTTTGATGCCAAGAAGGCGAACATCGAAAAGCATCGCACGCGTGTCGATGCGCAGGATGCACAGCGCAGCCCGACCTATGCCGCGATGATCCAGAGCATGGATGATGCCATCGGCACACTGCTGGATACGCTGGATCGGCTGAAGCTAACGGAGGACACGATCATCATCTTCACCTCGGACAATGGCGGGAACATGTATGACCGCGTCGATGACACCACTCCGACGAGCAATCGCCCGCTGCGCGGTGGCAAAGCGACGCTGTTTGAAGGCGGCACGCGGGTGCCCGGCGTGATCGTGTGGCCAGGCATCGCTGCGGCGGGCAGTCACAGCGATGCGATCATTCAGAGCGAGGATTATTACCCCACGCTCATGGATGGGCTAGGCCTGACTGCCGCTGTAGGGCAGCGCTTTGATGGCGCGAGTATCCTACCTGCTCTGAAAGGCGATGCGCTGGCCGGAAAGGCCGTGTTTCAATACTTCCCGCATGCTCCTGGTGTGCCGGACTGGCTGCCGCCTGCGGTGTCCGTGCATCGCGATGAGTGGAAGCTCATCCGCATCTTCCACGGCGGAGAGAAGGGTGCTCATCGGCATCTGCTGTTTCATGTGAAAGATGATCTGAGTGAGA